>DGRT01000072.1 GCA_002391105.1 Lachnospiraceae bacterium UBA4381
CTGCTGAAGTGTAGCCTGCTTAGCAACAAGCTTTGACTTCTCTGTAAGGAATCTTGTTGCATCCGCATCATTACCGGCTACAACTGCCTTCTCAGCATATGACTGCATACGTGCAATCTCAGCATTAACCTCATCCAGATTTCTCTTGGCCTTTGCCTCATCAGCCATAACCTCAGCGGTCTCAGCCTTAACCTTAGCAAGGTCGCTATTCAGATTACGAAGTGTCTGATCAACCATCTTCTCAGGATCTTCTGCCTTATCGAGAAGAGCGTTGATATTAGATGCCATAATGTCCTTAAATCTTGAAAGTATTCCCAATTTCTTAACCTCCCAAATAATAATCTCCCCATCAAAGGGAATAAGTATATGTTTCCGGCCTTTCAACCACAATTTTTATTATAGCTTAAAATCATTATATATTCAATGGTTCTATATCTATTTTTTATCTAAAATGATGTGGGGGTCACAAGGTCAAAATGCTTTTTCTGCAAGCAGGAACGCATTTTAACTTTTAAAAATTATGTCAAAATATCAATAATGATTTTATCGGCAGCCAAATCAGCTTCAGAGTTACAGTCTACGGCATCTGAGATAGATTTATACTCAACCGCCTCCTTCATCATCTGAAGCGCCTGTTCAAGCTTTGCTTTATCTTTTGAATAAAGCACTGCCACCTGTTCTCCCGGTTTAACTACGTCACCAACCAGCTTATCAAAAACTATTCCGGCTTTATAATCAATTTCGTCCTCTTTGGTCATTCTGCCGGCTCCCAGCAGAAGTGATATCCTGCCTGTTTTTTCTGCATCAATCCTGCTGACTATCACCGCAGGAGCGTCACCGGTATCAGACTTCATACTGTTTTCATCAATATATTCCGAAGCAGTAAACCTGTATTCTGCAGCAAAGCCATCATAATGAGCCATATAATCATACGAGGCATCACCCGAATCAGTAACTCCCCCCTGGGCTTTAATAAAGCTTTTAAATTTTTCATATGCCTTTCCTGAATTCAGTACATCCAGAATCATCTTTTCAATTTTGGTATCGAGAAAGCTTTTATACTCCTCTTCTAAGCCTGTCCTGAACTGAAGATTCTCCCCATACAAAGCAGGATATCTGCCGGAAAGCCTGTACATTTCCCTGCATAAACAGATTATAAGCTCCGTTAGTCTTTTCTCTCTCCTTTTTCCGCACAGAAATTCTGCCGCCTCCTGGACCTCAAGAAGATTGCCCACTGTATATCCCAGCGGCTGGTTCATATCTGTAATCACCGCGGTACACCTTTTATCTGCACGCCTCGCTATATCGATCATCGTACAGGCAAGCTCTCTCGCCGAAGCTGCATCCTTCATAAATGCACCATTTCCACACTTGATATCAAGAACTATCGCATCAGCTCCGGAGGCAAGCTTCTTACTCATTATACTTGATGCAATCAGCCCCATACTGTCAACAGTGCCGGTAACATCTCTTAGAGCGTAGAGATATTTATCCGCAGGAGCAAGATTCTTATTCTGCGCCGCATCCACCATCCCGACACTTTTTACCTGCCGGATAAATGCTTCATCTGTAAGATCCGAACTGAAACCGGGAATAGAGTCCAGCTTATCTATGGTACCTCCGGTTATTCCCAGTCCTCTGCCACTCATTTTAGCAACAGGAACTCCAAGGCTCGCCATAACCGGTCCTATTATAAGTGTTGTCTTATCACCCACTCCACCTGTCGAATGTTTATCGACCACAGTATCTCCTATAGCCGAAAGATCCAGAACATCTCCACTATCTCTCATAGCCATAGTTAGATCATATATCTCCCGACTGTTCAGCCCCCTTAGACATATTGCCATCAGAAGACTTGATGCCTGATAATCCTTTACACTACCATCCAGTATCCCATTTATAAAAAATTTAATCTCATCAGCAGACAGTTCCTGAGCCTTCTTCTTTTTCTCTATTATCTCTATAATATTCATTATTATTCCCCCCGATATTCCAGCAACTATAAACCATATAGCCAGTCTTTTATCTGTAATATCTTTTTAATGTCTCTCCAGCTTCACTTCACCCCTTATTTCCCGCACAATTATTCTGCAAAAGCCGTATTCAGTTCCTCTGTACCGGATAATACAAAGCGTCCTTCAACTATAATATCCACTTCGCTTCCATCAGGATTTATCACATATAGTCTTCCCAGTTCATTATATGGAATAGTTATATCTGTATGACAGTTAAAATACGCCTTATCCGGTTCTGTATTTCTGAGCAGTGAGAAATCATTTTCCCTGCTTATTATCTCTTTCCCATCAGGATTATATACCGCATGATCCTCCGCATGACTGTAGCAGGTATCTCCTACTGCAAAATGAGGTCCGGTTTTCTCCATTATAAGAATCGGAAGCTTTGCCTGTATTCCATACTTTCTGGACATGGTATAAGCCGAAGTATTAGTTCCGATTGCAAATTCACCCAGAGGAAGAAATTCATGATCAAAGAGAATATTTTCTTTTATATATTCCCTGCCTCTGCTGATTCCATCCAGTATCTTCTCATATTCCTCAGGCTTCAGCAGTGATTTATCCGGCATGTAACCATAGGTTTCACCTTCTATAAAGTTAGCACAATTATAGCTTTTAACAACCCCATCTTCAAAGATAAGCTCGATATCTTCAAAGTTATATCCATTAAGATAGGTACTGCTTACATTTAGTATTCCATGCGTTCCCTTCAGAACCGGCGAGGTGAAGACCTCTCCAAGCGGAATATTTACATCGGCCGTACAGTTTTCAAACTGGGTTTCATGATCAGGATCCAGAAGGTGCCTCATCTGTACAGTCATATCTGTTCTGTTTCCATTCATTCCTACAACTCTTACGACCTCAGCCCTGTCCAGCACATCTATAATATGCTGCTGAATATCTATATATCTCTGATTATCAAGTGAATTAAGCACCAGAGTTTCATTAAATATATCTTCAAAATCATCGCCAATATCGGGAGTTGGGAAGGCTATTATAGTAAAGCTGTAGGAATCTCCCGGAAGATATTTATTGGATATTTCTCCAAGTTTATTATACATATTTCGGGACAACTCCTGCTCCTTATTGGAAAGAGCCGGCACACTGTCCTTCCTTTCCGGTGAAAAAAGCGCCTCTCCAAAGGTTTCTATCACAGCCGGTCCGGCAAATTCTTTTATTGCATTTCCAAGCTTCTTATAGGAATTTACAGCAGCATTTAACCTTCTGTCTGTGAACCGGTGATCCAGAAAGAATCTGTCATCATTTCTATGATCATATTCAAACTGCCTGTTCGGAGGTGTAGCCTCATATCCCTGTTTTACAACACCTCTTCTTACCAGCCGGTTAACTGCGCATCTCGCAAGTATTGTATCCAGTCCCATCTCCTTAAACTGTTTTACCGCTTCCCTTACTATTCTCTCCTGACCTATATGATAACGCATCCACACACTTTTTTTACCGGTAATGTCAATCCTCATCACATCAAAACCACGTCTGAAGCCACCGGTAAAAACAGCCGCAACCTTTGAAATGCTTTCCTCAGAAAGAGTATTCAGATATTTTGCAAGGCTTATCTCATTTTCGGAAATATATTCTCCATATCTATACAGATATGAGAGATCACTAAGATCTGCATTTGTCACTATATCGTATGCTATGCCACTGCAGGGAGTAAATGTCTCCTCCATTCTTTCCTGAGCTATATTTTCTATATAATCATACCCATAGTAAAATACAGCCTCCTGAATCCTGGCAAGACTTATATCCTCTGCTTCAAACTTGCAATATAACTCCACAAAAAGCTCCAGCAGAGAAAGGATATCCGTCAGACGGTTATCAAATACAAGAGACGGCAGCATCTGAAGCTCAGCACTCACAAAGGAAAGTACGCCTCCATATATTCCAAGCCTTTCCTCCGCATAATCAGGGTTGCTATATGATACATTATAATTATCTCCAAGTATGTCTTCATACATTGCCCTGTTCTGTTCGGCATTATAAAAAGACTTTCCGGCATCGTTCACGGAAAGTCCATTTCCTTTTAACATATGATATATATCCAGCATATTGATGATATAGGCAGACTTCACCTTAAAAAAGTCCATATAAGCAAACTTATCATCCCGAAAGGCGCCTTCACCATATCCGGCATCCTCAGGCTTCATATCCCGTATCTCTTTAATTCTGCCTTCAACCAGCTCCAGCCTCTCGTTAAGCACCTTTTCATCTACCACAATTTCAATTCTTTCTTCTGACATCAGTTTTCTCCATTTAGTCTCTATCTCAAACAGTAATGTATAGTAAATCAGAAATCCTTGTACTAGGAACCCATGAAATACATAAGAACAAGAAGCGCTATATCAACTATTGATAATATAAACGCTCCTCTCTTTCCCATTATTCCGCACTCAGTATCACCAAAGGAAATAAGCGAGAAGATAAATGCAGTCAGTGCCATAATCCCTGAAGCAAGGAGTATGGCTCCAATCTGTTCAACTATCTCTCCTCTTTTTATAATGCTGTATATCCCGGAACCTATTTCGCAAACAAAAGCAGGAATACCAAAAACCAGGGAAATGATAGCATCCTTTGACATTACTTCATCAGAAAATCTATATGTTTTTTTTCTTCTATGAAATATACTCAATTTTCATCCTTTTCTATAATTAATCGTAACTATTCTTTAATTCCAGTTTATCTGACTAAGCCTTACTGCCAGCGTACACAGCCTCTTATCTCATCCAGCGACTTTATCCCCTGCTTCTCCATGAATCTCTCTATTCCGGAGATAATCTCGCCTGTCACTCCGGGATTAGTAAAGTTTGCAGTACCAACTGATACAGCAGTTGCTCCAGCCATTATGAATTCGATTGCATCCTCCGCATTCATTATGCCGCCCATTCCTATAATCGGAACATTAACAGCCGATGCCACCTGATTGACCATTCTGACTGCTATAGGCTTAACAGCAGGACCAGACATACCACCCGTCCTGTTAGCCAGAAGATATGTTCTCCTGTATATATCTATCTTCATTCCGGTAAGCGTATTGATAAGTGAAAGCGCATCGGCACCGGCATCAACTGCAGCACGCGCCATTTCAGTAATATCTGTAACATTAGGACTGAGCTTCATAATAAGAGGCTGCTTAGCCTTCCTCTTAAGCTTTTCGGTAATATTATACAGAGCCTTTGCCTGAGTACCAAATGCTATTCCTCCCTCTTTAACATTGGGACAGGAAACATTTATCTCCAGAAGATCCACGCCATCTACATCAGCCAGTCTTTCAACAGCCTGCTCATACTCTTCTTCACTGTGACCGCATACATTTACTATAACCTTCGTATCCTTATTTTTAAGAAACTCCAGGTCTCTTTCAATAAATGTATCCAGTCCGGGATTCTGAAGACCTATTGCATTCAGCATACCTCCATAGACCTCAGCAACTCTTGGAGCAGGATTACCTTCCCAGGGAGTAATTGCCACTCCCTTGGTTGTAACTGCACCCAGCTTCGATATATCCACAAACTCACTGTATTCCATCCCTGAACCAAAGGTACCTGATGCAACCGTCACAGGATTCTTCATGGTTACACCACATATATTAACTGAGGTATCCAGCATTACCCCACCTCCATCTATATCTATCTGAATTACTATTATATCTCTATATCACCAGCCCTGAAAACAGGTCCATCCACGCAGATACGGGCATTATATACCTTTGAATGATCATCCACCTCCGTGGTCTTTGTAACGCAGGCAAGACAGGCTCCCACACCACATGCCATCCTTTCCTCAAGAGAAAGCTGGGCTTCAATATCATTTTCAAAGGCGTACTTCTTAACACCTCTCAGCATAGGCTTAGGTCCACAGGCAT
>DGRT01000151.1 GCA_002391105.1 Lachnospiraceae bacterium UBA4381
GCTATTTAATAAAATTACAGGCAGGTTAATCTGATATGATAATTGTCTTGTTAATTCGGTATGATAACAGAAGTTAATTTGATACGATAACATGCCGTTTATAAATAAGACAACAGACATATAAAAAACTCTCAGGCAGGTAGCCAGAGAGTTTTTAAATATCATCTTTTAAAAGTAATCTCTATTAATGATGAATATATATACTAGTTCTTTGCATCCTCCAGGAACTTATATACAAAGGCTGCAAGTGCTCCACCGATCATCGGTGCAATTATGAATACCCATACAACCTTAAGAGGTCCAGCATTTCCTCCGATTGCTGCCACGATAGCTGGTCCAAGACTTCTGGCAGGATTTACACTTGTCCCTGTTAGTCCGATACCTATAATATGGATACCAACAAGTGTAAGACCTATGATCAGACCACCAAAGGAACCGTGTGACTGATTCTTTGAAGTAACTCCAAGTATAAGAATAACAAACAGGAAAGTAAGAATAATCTCAACCAGTATTCCTGCTCCAATACTCTCGTTAACACCTGCAAGTCCATTTGTTCCAAGTCCACCGGTTTTATCCTCTACTCCACCCATAGCAAAAATTGCTGCAAGAAGACCTGATCCGGCAAGAGCTCCGAGAATCTGTGCAATTACATATCCGCAAAAATCAGTTACTGTCATCCCCCCACTCAGAAGCACCCCAAGTGAAACAGCCGGATTTACATGACCTCCGGAGATATTACCAACTCCATAAGCCAAAGCTACAATAGCAAGACCAAATGCAAAAGCAGTCAGGATATATCCACAACCACTAGCAGCATCACAGCCTACCAGCATAGCAGTACCGCAGCCAATAAATACCAGCGTACAGGTACCAATAAACTCTGCAATGTACTTCTTCATTCCTTCCATACTCTACCTCCTTGATAATGAATTACGGTTAAACCGTTTAATATGGGAAATATTCCCTTAAATAACTGTCGATACAGATCTGCATAGTGCCGGAGCCGCCAAATAGTCTTTAGATTGCTATCAACTATCTCACTTCACAGGGCACTGATTCCCTTCCGGATTCAAGTCAGATCATACAGACAGTATATTTCTTACTATACCCCAGACAATAAACATTATGATCCACCCACGCACGATAATCTTATTGACTCTATTCATTTTTTTCCGGGATTCATTAAGATAGAACATATAAATGATTTCTCCCACGATAAATGGGAAAGAAATGAACATAAATATATTGTAATGGAAAGCTTGTCTTAAATCAAGTCTGGATGCAGAAAGAAGCATACGCGTCATACCACATGCAGGACACTGTATTCCAAACAAATCATGCAGATAACATCTCATGGCAAAGGGTGTATATGTTACCACGAAATAGTAAACTATACCACAAGCCATCAGAATCAATATATCTATGATTGTACGGGTAACTATACTTCTTTTATCCATACTATTACTATTCATGTAAATATCACCCTGTAATTACATTCACAAGAGAAAAGCATACTTTTAAACTAATTAAGCGTGTCCTTCATCCTCATTCTGGCAATAGCTCTCTTCAGACTTGCCTCCGCGAGGGCGTGCTCACGGATACTCTTCTTCTGAAGCATAGCCTCTCTGGCAGCAGCTTCCTTCTCCCTGACTCTGGCTTCATCTATCTCATCAGGCCATTCAGCCGAGTCAACCAGTATAAGCACATCATTATCTTCTATTCTCATCATTCCATCTGAAAGCACAGCAGAGCCTTCGGTACCATCCGCATAACGGCATCTCATTATCCCCGGGACGATAGCCACCACAAGATTCTGATGATTTGCCAGTACACCATACTCTCCATCAACCGCAGGCACAGTAAGGGACTCCATCTCACCATCATAAAATGTATTATCCGCTTCCAGTATTTTTATCTTAAATGTTTTCACATCAATCCCTTTGCCTTTACTTTAGCATCATCTATAGTTCCTACATTATAGAATGCAGCCTCCGGAAGATCATCAACCTCACCGGCTATAATAGCAGCAAAGCCCTTTACTGTCTCTCTTACAGGGACATATACACCATCATTTCCGGTAAATTTCTCAGCAACAAACATAGGCTGCGCCAGAAATCTCTGGATCTTACGAGCCCTGGATACTACAAGCTTATCTCCATCTGAAAGCTCATCCATACCAAGAATAGCAATGATATCCTGAAGCTCATTATACTTCTGAAGATATTCCTGAACCTCTCTTGCAACTCTGTAATGCTCCTCTCCTACAACCTCTGCCTCCAGTATTCTGGAGGTTGATGAAAGCGGATCAACCGCAGGATAGATACCCTGTTCAGCTATTTTACGGCTGAGAACTGTAGTTGCATCCAGATGGGTAAATGTAGTTGCAGGCGCGGGATCTGTCAGGTCATCTGCAGGCACATATACAGCCTGTACCGACGTTACCGATCCTTTTGATGTTGATGTGATTCTCTCCTGCAATGCACCCATTTCCTGAGCAAGTGTCGGCTGATAGCCTACAGCAGAAGGCATACGTCCCAGAAGTGTAGAAACCTCTGAACCAGCCTGAACGAATCTGAATATGTTATCTATAAAGAGCAGTACATCTCTGTTCTCTACATCTCTGAAATACTCTGCCATAGTAAGTCCGGTTAGGGCAACTCTCATACGAACTCCGGGAGACTCATTCATCTGCCCAAAGACCATGGCTGTCTTATCAATAGTTCCGCTCTCCTTCATCTCGTTCCAGAGATCGTTACCCTCACGGCTACGCTCTCCAACTCCGGTAAATATGGAATATCCTCCATGCTCCATGGCGACATTATGTATAAGCTCCTGAATAAGAACTGTTTTACCAACTCCGGCACCACCAAAAAGTCCGATCTTACCACCCTTTGCATATGGTTCCAGAAGGTCGATGACCTTGATTCCGGTTTCAAGTATCTGAACCGCCACACTCTGTTCCTCAAATGCGGGAGCCGGTCGGTGTATCTCCCATCTTTCCACCGAATCAGGTATCTCGCTTCCTCCATCTATCGGATTTCCAAGAACATTGAACATTCTTCCTATGGTAGCCTCGCCCACAGGTACATTTATACCCTTACCTGTCGCTGTTACCTCCATATTTCTTGATAAGCCCTCGCTGGCTGAAAGAATGATACACCTTACAGTATTGTCTTTAAGAAGCTGAGCTACCTCCATTATTCTGGTCTCACCCTGTACCTCTACACTAAGCGCTTCTCTCAGCTTGGGCATGGTACCTTCTTCAAATCTTACATCTATAACAGGTCCCGAAACCTGCACTATCTTTCCTTTACTCAACCTTCTATACCTCTGGTATTATATTTTCATAAGTTTCATAAATATTATGTGCTATTGGAGCTAAAATCACCTTCACCTACTGAGTAAGCTACGGTATCAATTATGCTTCTGCGCCTTAGCTCCTGCAGCAACCTCTGTAATCTCCTGAGTTATAGCCGCCTGTCTTGCTCTGTTATACTCTATGGAAAGGCTCGCAAGCATTTCCTCAGCATTCTTATTGGCAGAGTTCATAGCTGTCATACGGGCGTTCTGCTCAGCACAAAAGCTGTCAACAAGCGCACCATATATATAACCTGCTACATATCCGACTATTACTCTGTTCAGCACCTCATCTACAGATGGATAGAATTCATAATTCATATCCTTCTCGTTCTTATTCTCCTGCTTAGTCCAGAACTCCCGTCTGTCAAAAGGAAGCAGTCTCACCTTCTTCACAACAGAGCTTATCTCATTTTCCATATCACTATAGATAAGCCTGATCTCATCTACCTGCTTGGTATTATACTGTTCCAGCAGTATGGATGATATCTCTCTGGCTCTTGAAAAGCTTGGATTCTGGGCGGTATAGAGAAATGACTGTTCTATAGGAATCTTACCCTTCTGGAAGTAGCGTCTTCCATACTCTCCTACCACATATAGCTTTACCTTCTTATGCCGGGCCATCTCCTCTTCTGCAAGCTTAAGAACATTATGGTTGTATGAGCCAGCAAGTCCTTTATCTGCAGTGATTATAAGATATGCATAGGTTTCTGCCGGCTTCCTGCCTGTTTTGGGATAGAAATATGGACTCTTGACATCTATAACCGTCTGGAATATACGCTTGATCTCACTTTCCTGTCTCTCAAAATACGGACGTGTACGGTCAAGCTCCTCCTTTGCCTTACGAAGCTTGGTAGAGGATATAAGATACATGGCACTGGTAATCTTCTGAGTATTGCTGACACTGTTTATTCTGTTTTTTATCTCTCTAGCATTTGCCATATTATTCTACCTGACTAAAATATATCCACTATACTATTCCGTCTGTCTGAAATATATCCTGTTAGTATATGATATGTCTTATTAATCTGTCTGACTTAAAAATGTATCCCTGCATTTCTGAGATTCCTTAATGATAAGCTCCTTATCAGAATCAGATAATACTCCATCACTATCGATTCTCTTGCAAAGATCCAATTCATTTTCATGAAAATACTTCAGAAGAGCAGTCCTGAAGTCATCCAGATCATCAATCGGTACATCCTGCATTACATGAGCGGTTGCAGACACCAGAAGTATAACCTGTTCATGAGTCTTGAACGGACTGTTCTGCGGCTGACGAAGAAGTCTCATAAGTCCCTGTCCATATGCAAGCTGTTTCTTGGTAGTTTCGTCCAGATCACTGGAGAACTGTGTAAATATCTCCATTTCCCTGTACTGTGCAAGATCCAGTCTGATACTTCCTGCTGCCTTCTTCATAGCCTTGGTCTGTGCTGCACCACCAACACGGGATACAGACAGACCGACATTAACCGCAGGTCTCTGACCTACGAAGAACAGGTCACTCTCTAAGAATATCTGACCATCAGTAATGGAAATGATATTTGTAGGAATATATGCAGATACATCTCCTGCCTGTGTCTCTACTATAGGAAGAGCAGTGATACTTCCTCCACCTGCTTCCTCCGACAATCTGGCAGATCTCTCCAGAAGTCTTGAGTGAAGATAGAATACATCACCGGGATATGCCTCACGCCCCGGAGATCTCTCCAGAAGAAGTGACAATGCTCTGTAAGCTATAGCATGCTTTGACAGATCATCATAAACTATAAGAACATCCTTGCCCTTATACATAAAATATTCACCAAGCGCCGCGCCGGCATATGGTGCTATATATTGAATAGGTGCTGTCTCAGAAGCATTTGCCGCTACAACTATTGTATATTCAAGTGCACCCTTCTTTCTAAGTGTTCCAACAAGCTGTGCCACACTACTGGCTTTCTGACCTATAGCAACATAGATACATATGACCTCATTATCCTTCTGATTAAGGATAGTATCTATTGCTATGGCGGTCTTTCCGGTCTGTCTGTCGCCTATGATAAGCTCTCTCTGTCCACGTCCTATAGGGAACATGGAGTCAATAGCAAGGATTCCTGTATTCATCGGTGAATCGACAGATTTTCTTTCAACTATTCCGGGTGCAGGTGACTCTACAGGACGATATCCGTCCGCTATTATCTCGCCCAGACCATCTATAGGATTACCCAGCGGATCCACAACTCTTCCCAGAAACTTCTCGCCTACCGGTATTCCGGCAGTTTTCTTGGTTCGTCTTACCCTGCTTCCGGTAACTACCTGTGTATCATCACCAAATAAAATGATACCTATCTCTTTCTCTCTGAGATCCTGTACCATTCCTCTTACACCGGATTCAAATATAACTATCTCTCCATACCTTACAGAGCTGAGACCATCTGCGACAACTATACCATCACCTACAGTAAGAACTCTTCCCTCTTCCTCTGCATAGGCATTGGCAGTAAAATCAGATACTGCCGACTTTATAAGCGGGATAAGTTCGCTCTCCGAGGTTCCGGGAGTAACATTCAGACTTCCCATTTTCTCCTTCAACTGGAGAAATCTTCCTTCATTGGTCCAGTCATAAACCTCTTCACCAACAAAGAGCTTGAAGCCGCCCTCGATAGTTTTGTCCTCTATCCATTCCAGGCTGACTTCCTGTTCATATTTTCTTTTCAGAAAACTGACAAAACGCTCAAACTGCTGATCGCTTGGTTTCTCAGGAGCATAAAGCTTTGCCAGAACTACACCTACGTCCTTATCAGCCATTATTACTACTCCTTTCGGCATCATCCAGGAACATATCATAAGCCTGACTTACATCACCGCTTATAACTATCTTGCCTGTTGCTTCCTCAACCATCTTCACGATAGTATCCTTGGCACCAACAACGATATTCTTCTTCTGTTCCTCTGCCTCACGTCTGGCATCATCTATAATCTTATTAGCCTTTTTCTTTGCATCCTGCTCAGCATTGATCTTCATCTTTGTAATCTCTGATGAAGCCTCTTTCTTCATACTGATTATCTCTGAATCTACCGAGTCAAGCTTCTCCTGATACTGAGTCCTGAGAGACTCTGCCTCAGTAAGCTTTTTACTGGCATTTTCGTCCATCTCCTTGTAATAATCCTCACGCTTCTTCATGAACTTTACTACCGGAGAGTAAAGGATAATATACAGTCCTGTAAACAGAATAACTATATTCAATATATGCAGGAGTATCTGTGTTATATCTATTCCTAACATGAATTCTACCTCAACATTATCTTTATTATGTAAGTTACTATATATCTGTCACAATACAACTTGTTCCTATGTTGGAAAGCTCCGGAGACTTATTACAAGACAAATATAATAAGTATCGCAACGATAAGTGCATAGATAATAGCTGTCTCTACGAATACAAGTCCAAGCATAAGAGTAGTTCTGATCTTACCCTCTGCTTCCGGCTGACGGGCTATACCGTCTGCGGACTTGGATATAGCCATACCCATTGCTATCGCACCTGCACCTGCAGCAACTCCTATTGCAATAGCTGCCGCAAGAGCCTTTGCACCTGTTGAACCTTCTGCTTCTTCAGTAGCCGTAACCTCAGTCTCTGCATCTGCTGCATATACATTCTCAGGTGTAAATGCTGCTGCTAATGTCATAAGCATCATGAGTAATCCAATAGTTGTAATGATTTTCTTAATAGATTTCATTTTTCGTTTCTCCCTTAGTTTCACTATAGTTATTTCTTAAATCACTTTAATCCGGAAAAATAAGCAATTATATCAGCCCAGCCACTGTAACCAGAGCTTTTAAGCCATACTTTTTTCCTGAACAGCTCCATCACTTTTCGACTTTTTCTTCTTGGGTTTCTTCTCATGCACCTCAGAAACCTCTCCATAGAAAACAGACGTCAGCATTGTAAGGACGTATGTCTGAATAAGAGCATGAAGAAGCGTAAAGAGCACTCCTACCACCACAGGAAGCACAAAGCTGAGGGTTATGAAGTAATAAACCAGCTCAGTTAC
>DGRT01000085.1 GCA_002391105.1 Lachnospiraceae bacterium UBA4381
TAGCCTTCACCACCATTCAGTATGCGAAATGCTCCCACATCCCTGTGCCAGATATATACATCTGTAAACTTTGTTTCAGTAGAATCATCGATAATGCCAATCAGAAGCTCATCCGCACCATCGCCGTCAAGATCCTTTAGAAGGTATCCGAAGTGATTTTTCTTATCCTTCATTTCATCACTTATATATAGTGAAGGCTCTTCATTCTTCCAGCCTGTCTCAAAGCCCTCTTTGTAATAATCAAGAGTTGCATCATACCATTTATCGGGAATCCTTGTCTTTCCACAGGCATTAAGACTCATTACAGAAATCATCAGCGCTAAAACCAGCCCAGATTTCTTTATACTCTTTACTTTTTCACTTTTTCCCCTATTCATATTCATTTCCCTTTTATAACCTCACTATTTTGTGACAAGGTGCCTGTTTGTGACAAGGTGCCTGTCCCCATGTCACATGTTTTGTGACAAAGTGCCTGTCCCCTTGTCACATATATCTAGTTTGCTTTACCAAGTGCATACAGTTTATTGAAGTCCCCTGTGATTGTAGAGAATGGCCAGTACTGACAGCTTCTGTCATACGATGCCGGGTCATTGACCATGAACCCAAGATTGTTATAGCCGTATATAACTATAAAATGCCCTGCTCCTGAATGAGTAAAGTTACCATAGTGGCAGCTTACTATAAGCATTTCGCCATTATCTATATGAGCCTTCATATCTGCCTCTGTGTTCGGTATCTCAGAGCAGTACAGTCCAAAGTCCGAACATCCCTGAAGAAAGAGCGAATGTGCAGTTCCGGCTCCCCATACATAGTGATTATGATTCATACTGTAGGATGCTATAATCGGTGGAGATGCAGTGGTTATATTGGTAAGTGCAGTAATAACCATAGAGAAGCAGGTAGGTCCACAGGCTGTATTTCTCATAGTTCCCGATCCGTAAGGGAAGTTCGCCCATCTTGGATCATACTGAAGAAACAGAGGATGATCCGCTGCCAGCTCCTCTGATGTAAGCTCCAGCACATAGTCTCCATCGAAGCTTACCTTATTCATACTGGATACTACCTCGATACCATTATAATAAAGTGCACCGGAGACCCTGTTCTTACGAGCATTCTCCTCTGCCTTCGCTATGATAGCCTCTTCCTCATCAGAAAGCTCCTCATCATATACGTCAGAATCCCCGCCATCTCCTTCTGTAACAGAATCCGCCTGAATAGTAGATCCGTCAGATTCGTCAATCATATCATCATACTCATTATCTCCCGGAGCTATATCCTGTACCACTTCCGTAGTTTCCTCCAACTGAGCTCTGGTTGACTGGGACTTACGATATTCCTCAAGGAGCATGGCATCGATATCCTTATCTGTCATAACATAATCTACAGGTGTACTCTCCTCCTGTCCGGCAGAAGGCTCACTGAATATTATCGAAATGAGCAGGACCGCCACCATGATAACCGGCAGTATAATGAAAACCATGATTATTTTCTTCTTATCACCCATTTATATCCGCTCTCCTGTTTTAGATATAATAATAACAATAAAAGGTACGGCATATAACCGCACCTTTCATTGGTGCCATATCTACTTCGCAGATATGCAAGCCTTACTTCGTAAGTCCTGGTTCTGCTCCGCAGAACGCATCCTTCGCTTTGCTCAGGATCAACGATTTCTTCGTAATCGTTGACTATTATATCACATTAATCTATAGTTTTGAATACAGTATTAGTCATGCAGCTTTCTCTTATCCACTACTCTGACAGCCTTACCCTCGCTTCTGACGATTGACTTAGGAGGAAGCAGATGAACCTTAGGTCTGATACCCAGCATCTGAACCATAGCGCCTGTAAGACTCTTTCTGGCTGCATCAAGTTCAGCATCCTCTCTCATCTCCTTGAACTGCTCCTCTGAAAGCTCAACATTGATATCAAATGTATCTTCATTTCCGATTCTGTCAACAAGTATCTGATAATTAGGAGTGTAGCCCTGCTTCAGAAGAACCGTCTCAATCTGTGAAGGGAATACATTGACACCACGGATGATCATCATGTCATCAGAACGTCCCTTTGGCTTGGTCATCTTAATGTGTGTACGTCCACATGGACAATTCTCTCTCTTAAGAACAACTAGATCACGGGTTCTGTATCTGAGAAGTGGAAATGCTTCCTTATCCAGTGATGTAAATACAAGCTCGCCTTCGGTACCCTCCGGAAGAACCTCACCTGTCTCCGGATCGATAACCTCTGCATAGAAATGGTCTTCATTAATGTGCATACCTGTCTGAGCCTCACACTCGAAGGATACACCCGGACCACTTATCTCGGTAAGACCATAGATATCATATGCCTTGATTCCAAGACTCTGCTCTATAGACTGTCTCATTTCTTCTGTCCATGGCTCTGCTCCGAAGATACCTGCCTTAAGGTTGATGTCATCAGCCGAAAGTCCCATATCGTGAAGCTTCTCGCCTATATATGCAGCATAGGAAGGTGTACAGCAGAGAATAGTCGAATTCAGATCTCTCATAAACTGAATCTGTCTCTCTGTATTTCCTGAAGACATAGGAATAGTAAGAGCTCCAACCTTGTGAGAACCACCATGGAGTCCGGGACCACCTGTGAAAAGTCCATAACCATAGCATACCTGAACCACATCCTTCTCGGAGCCACCTGCTGCTACTATAGCTCTTGCACAGCAATCCTCCCAGAGATCTATATCATGCTGAGTGTAAAATGCTACAACTCTTCTTCCGGTTGTTCCGGATGTAGATTGAATACGAACACAGTCCTTTACCGGTCTCGACATAAGTCCATAAGGATATGCCTCTCTAAGATCATTCTTAGTAAGGAAAGGAAGCTTACTAATATCAGCCATACATGTAATATCATCAGGAGATACTCCCTTCTCATCCATCAGATTACGATAATATTCATTATTTGCATAAACATACTTAACCTGCTTAAGGAACTTCTCCTCCTGAAGAGCTTTAAGCTGATCAACAGGCATTGTCTCAATTTCTTCCTGGTAATAAATCCTTTTTGCCATAACAAAACCTCCTCCTGGCATAAAATAAAGATATATATTTTACCGCGTTTGTAACCAAGTAATACAATTAAAGATAAATCGTACTACTGAAATAATAAACAAAACGGATGGCACGACTAATCGCACCATCCGTAATTCTAGCACAAACATTTATATAGTTAAAGCAGTTTTTGACTACTTTCTCTCTATCCATTCCTTTGCAGGAACGCCCTCAAATGTAACATCTCCGAAGAAATCTATATGATCAGGAAAACGGTCCTTTTCTGGCGGAAGCTGCATATAGTCACCATAGTAGCTGGTAAGAGATGCATCATAATCTCCGGGAACATAGAAGTTCCTTCCTCTTACCGGAAGCTCTGTTCTGGTCTTGTACCAGTCCTTCTTGTAGATACTGTTTGACATATAGGTTGCTGAAACATTTGACAGAAGATAATACTTACACTTTCTGCTGCCCTTATATCTCTGTGAAATACGTTCATACCAGGAAAACAGCTTTCTGAGTGGTATAAAGATTCCGATACGGCTGATTACAAATACACCAAATCTTGCTATCGGATTGGACGGCACATCGTAGGTCAGCTTATATCGCTTACTGGTAGCTAGAACATACAGGAGCTTCAGTTCAAATACCTGCAGCTTTCCCAGCAGTCCTCCCGGAAAGTTATCCATAACAAAGAGGTCTATGAACAGATACTGACAATGGGTATGATCATAGAATCTTGCCTCTCTGTCATCCTTCTTAAGTGTTACTCTTTCATCCATCATTCTGGCTGTATAGTCCCAGAAGTAACCATCCTCAGGCTTTGGAACATGAAGCTTATATGGAGCCATCTCATCTTCATGCTGCAGGAATTTCTCAAAATCCTTTCTCTTGAAATAGATGTCGATATCATCATCCCATGGTACAAAGTCCTTATGTCTGACTGCACCTATAAGTGTCCCTGCCTCAAGATAATAGGTGATATTATACTTTCTGCAGATATCATCCAGTTTACATAACATTTCAAATTCATACTTATGAAGCTCATCTACTATTTTCTGATCTCGTTCCTTCATGTATATTACCTCTTATATTCCTCAGACAATAATTCAAGATACAATCCGTATGTCATATGACGTCAGGAAATACTAACACCCACATTACTATAATTAAAGCTATTATATACTTCCGATATTTATATAGCAATACAGCTTAACCCTACTAAGGATTAAGCTGCTTATACTATACTTTATGTTATTTATTAACTCAAGTAGGATTATTTATTTTTTTGTTTTCAACCGACATTTAATATAAAATTACTGTTTCTTCACCTTCAGCTCTCTCTCGGACATTTCGACCGTGTCCTCGTCTATTTCCTCTTCATCAAAGAAATCTGCCGGTTCTTCATTATTATCAATATACTTTCTGGCATCCTTTATGAAGCTTGCAATGATCAGTATGATGACCATACCGACAGGGAAGGCTGCAATAATGGATACCGACTGAATATTATTCATACTGCTCTCACTGAAGATAAGAGCTATAGGAAGAAGTATCAGAAGCATAGCCCAGAACAGCTTCATTTTCTTTGAAGCCATCTCATTTCCCTTCATGTTCTTGTAGGAATATGAAGAAGCAACCAGTGTGATCGAGTCAAAGGATGTAGCGTAAAATGCGATCATTGATACGATAAGTACAACAAGTACAAACTGATAACATGGGAGTGTCTTAATGATCTCGATGATAACTGCATAGAGGTCTCCGCCATTTGCTTCATAAAGACCGATTGCATCAAACTCTCCATTCATCTGAAGTCCAAGTCCATAGTTACCAAGAATGATAAAGGATATAAGTGTTGAGAAAAGTCCGAATACATAGGTTCCAAGTATAACCTGCTTTACAGTACGTCCTCTTGATATATTTCCCATGAAGAATGGAGCAGCTACGCACCATACCAGCCAGTATGCCCAGTAGTACATGGTCCAGTTCTGAGGGAACCCGTTTTCTCTCAGCGCATCAGTATATGTACTGAGCACAGGGAAATTCTGAACTACAAGTCCAAGTGATGAGAAACCATTTTCAAGTATATATACAGCCTTGCCGCTGAATACAAGCACGAACATAAGAAGTATTCCGAAGAGGATCATACATATCTTTGAAAGATTGTTGACACCCTTCATACCTATCATAACCGATGTAGTATAGGTTGCGCAGGTTATAAGCAGGATACCGATAGTTACCCACTTGGAATACTCTATTCCGAAAAGTGTTGTAAGGGCACTTCCGAGAAGTGGTGTTGCAACACTGAAGGTAGTAGCTGTTCCGGCTATAAGAGCGATAACCGCAAGTATATCTATGATCTTTCCGGGCACACCGTCTGTATGCTTTCCGAGTATCGGACGACATGCCTCGCTGTACTTCTGCTTCTTACTGCCTCTTACATGAATCATGAAACCAAAGCAGGCAGCGAGCACTGCATAGAAGCTCCATACGATAGGTCCCCAGTGATAAAGAGGAATAGCATTTGCCCAGTCCTTTATAGGTCCCATCTCCTGAACTCTTGGCTCTTCTGCATAGTATATCCACTCACAGAATGAATAGAACAGGATATCGGCTGCAAGTCCGCAGCAGAAAACCATAGCTCCCCAGGAAAAGAATCCATACTTCGGCTTCTCTGTCTTGCCGCCAAGTCTTACCTTACCAATATCTGAAAATGCTATATAAAGGGATACCAGAAATATACCAAGGGCTACTATCAGGTAATAAAGTCCGAGCTGTGTTCCCAGAAAGCCTCTGATAGCTGCCAGTACATTGGTAGAACCTTCAGGATTAATAACAAAGATGGTACATAGTATCAAAAGTATAATAAGTGGGATGATCGTTGTAGAAGGGTCGATCTTTCTTCCCGAACTTACTGCCCTTAGATTCTTCCTGACCGTAGTCTCTGTTTTAGTGTTACTTTTTTCTGAGCTTTGTTTTTTACTCATTTCCTTTTCCTCTCTTAAAAACCTCTTTTTTTAGCTGGTTGAACTCATTCAAATCAACCTATGCTTTATACATTTATATAAAATTCGTAGAGCTTTGATCATCCAGCATATCCTATGTAGCTCTGGTCATAATTAACCAGCTCTTCAAAGCTGTCTATCTCTACTACATCGCCCTTGTCCATAGGCGTGATACCCAGGCTGAAGCTGTCGAAATGCCTGAACATAGGAACATCATCCCAGTACAGATGTCTGTTGCCTGCGTGGTCGAACTCATACTCCAGGTATTTTCTGAGCTTATGACTGTCTTCAGCAGTCCATCTTGATATACTGAAAAGTATCCAGCCCTTCTTTCCACCATCTCTGCTGCAGCTTGTAACGATACCATCATCATTTATCTGCATCAGCCATTCATCTGTCTCACCGTCCGTCCATATTCCACTGTAGCCGGACCTTTCAAAATCAGCATGAAGTATGTCAGGATTACTTATTACCAGATCTCCGTCAAGTATCATACACTCTCCCATATCCAGCACATGACGAGCTACATAGAGCGAAGAAATGTTATTGTATTCTGTATAGAACTGGTTGGATATCAGATGTATGTCCGGATATTTTTCTTTCAGTATTGCAAACTTTTCCATCATATATCCGGTAACAACATATATATCGTCGATTCCATTTTTCCTGAGAGCACCTATTATGGTATCTATCATCCTTACCCCATTTACTTCCACCAGAGGCTTGGGTGTTTTAAGTGTTACCGGAGCAAGTCTCTCTCCCTTTCCGGCTGCCATTATAATGGCATGTTTTACTGTATGCATTTCCATCTCGCTCTTTCTACATAAATCTTGTTAGTATTATTTGAATACTAACTATATTCCAGTCATATTACATTCGTTCTTTCGCCAGCTTATAATAGTCCTTCGCGTATCTGTACTGCCTCAGTGAATATTCTCCAAAATCTACTCCGAGGCCTCTTTTATATTCACACCAGTTGCTCCACA
>DGRT01000118.1 GCA_002391105.1 Lachnospiraceae bacterium UBA4381
ATACACTATTCATAGGGTGAGAGAGTTATGAAAAATCTATGATTTAAATATAAACTTAAAAAATGAACAAACTGTTAACGAGTTTTAAAAAAACTGTAAAGATTTACATAACTTTCCGGAATAATAAAAAAGTATGTAAATAAAATCCAGGATTTTAAAATATTGTCATTTATAGGATAATTCTTTGGTTTTAACTGGAGTCTTAATGTGATACAATAACTTATCAGAGCGAAGTCTCATACTGGAGGAGGAAATATCATGAGTGAACTTGAGCTTGAACTGAAGGGCGAAGAAGAACTTACTGGTCTCAGTGAGAATACTACTTATATCACAAGAGAGACTACAATAAGTGGAGATATAGATATAGACGGCGACATCGAGATGGAAGGCAGAGTGGAGGGAAATATTCGCTGCAGTGGAAAGCTTGTTGTCGGAGGCCGTGTAATAGGAAATATAAGTGCCGGTGAGCTATATACCAGTCAGGCTCATATAGAGGGCGAGATTGTTTCAAGAGGTATGGTTAAGATTGGTACCGGATCTGTAACTATGGGAAATATTTCTGCGGAGTCGGCAGTGATAGCCGGAGCTGTTAAGGGAGATATTGATGTGAGAGGCGATGTTGTGGTGGATTCGACTGCTGTTGTTGTCGGCAATATCAAGTCCAAGGATGTTCAGATTAACAGTGGTGCAATACTTAACGGTATGTGCGAACAGAGCTATGCCCAGGTTGATGTAAATAAATACTTCAGCGAGAATATAGAAAGTCTGGACTGATAATCAGGATAACAGTAATAAAAAGGAGACAGAAATGGAATTAAAGAGGATACTGCTTA
This sequence comes from Lachnospiraceae bacterium UBA4381, assembly GCA_002391105.1. Lineage (GTDB taxonomy): Bacteria > Bacillota > Clostridia > Lachnospirales > Lachnospiraceae > Eubacterium_Q. The sequence goes on from DGRT01000118.1 coordinate 834, forward strand.
AGCTTAGTGGAGAGGCTCTTGCCGGTGATGCTCATCATGGCTTTTCAGATGAGGAGGTTACAAGAGTTGCTCTTGAGGTAAAGAAGGTTGTTGATAAAGGCATTCAGGTCGGAGTCGTAATAGGCGGCGGCAATTTCTGGAGAGGCCGCAGCTCCAATGAGATGGACAGAGTAAAGGCTGACCAGATCGGAATGCTTGCTACAGTCATGAACTGTATATATGCTGCTGATGCATTTAGAAGAGCCGGCATGAAGTGCCGTATTACATCACCCTATGCCATAGGTGATGTAACTGAGCTGTATGTAAGAGATAAGGCTATAGAGTATATGGAGCAGGGCTATGTTGTGTTCTATGCCGGAGGAACCAGTCATCCATATGTATCAACTGATATGGCTGCGGTTCTCAGAGCCATAGAGACAAAGTGCGATGCAATACTTTCTGCCAAGGCAATAGACGGAGTATATGACAGCGATCCTAAAGTGAATCCGGACGCCAAGAAATATGACACAATGAAGATGTCTGATATAGTTGACCAGAAGCTTGGAGTTATAGATCTTGCATCAGCAGTGCTTGCTATGGAGAATCATATGCCTATGCTTCTCTTCGGACTTAGCGAGAAGGATTCCATAGTAAGAGCAGTATCGGGAGAGAAGATAGGTACTATGGTTGAGGCCTGAGTTAGTAGTAAAAGGCTAATAATTATTTCAACAGAAAACGAAGAATTATTAATAATATAAAACATAGAACGTATTAGGGAGGTTTTAACATGACAAATTTAGAAGAAAAGATGCAGAAGGTTTTAGATAATCTTGAGGCAGAATATGCAACTATAAGAGCAGGACGTGCTAATCCGCACATCCTTGACAAGATTAAGGTTGAGTATTATGGAACCATGACCAATATGCAGGGTGTTGCAAATGTAACTGTCCCTGAAGCAAGAACTCTGAAGATATCACCATGGGAGCCAAGCATGGTAAAAACCATCGAGAAGGCTATACTTGCATCAGATCTTGGAGTTACTCCAAATAATGACGGAAAGAACGTTATCATCAATTTCCCTGAGCTTACAGAGGAAAGACGTAAGGAGCTTGCAAAGGATATCAAGAAGAAGGGCGAAGAGGCTAAAGTAGCTGTTCGTAATGCCAGACGTGATGCTAACGAAGCTGCCAAAAAGCAGAACAAGGCTGGCGAGATATCTGAGGATGAACTGGCTGATGCAGAGGATGAGATTCAGAAGGCAACTGATAAGTTTATCAAGAAGATAGATGAGCTTGTTGATGGCAAGACCAAGGATATAATGACAGTATAATTTGGAGGACTGCTTAGTATGTCTGATAAGAAGGGTTCAAATGAAAAGTACAGGGTTCCTGAACATGTAGCTATCATTCTTGACGGAAATGGGAGATGGGCCCAAAAACGCCATATGCCGCGTAACTTCGGACATAAGGCTGGTGCTGATAATCTCGAACAGGTTATAGAGGATGCATGGGATCTGGGCATCAAGTATCTGACGGTATATGCATTTTCAACAGAAAACTGGAAAAGATCAGTGGAAGAGGTTACCGGACTTATGACCATCCTCAGGGATTTTCTCAGAAAATCCATAGATAAATCCATGAAGAATAACATGCGTGTCCGTGTTCTGGGAAGAAGAGACCGTCTTGATAATGATATAGTTAAAGCAATAGAAGACCTGGAGGAAACAACCAAAAATAATACCGGAATCCAGTTCAATGTAGCTCTTAACTATGGCGGCAGAGACGAGATAACAAGAGCGGTTCAGTCTATAGCAGAGGATGTAAGAAATGGTAAGCTGGATACTTCTGATATTACAGAGGAGCTTATATCTTCCAGACTGGATACAGCCGATATACCTGATCCGGATCTTCTTATCAGAACCAGTGGAGAACTCAGGATATCCAATTTCCTGCCCTGGCAGATATCCTACAGTGAGTTCTATTTCTGTGATACCCTGTGGCCGGATTTTGACAAAGAAGCTCTGAAGAAGGCGATTGACTATTATAATGGTCGAGACAGGCGCTTCGGAGGCGTATAGATTGGAGAACTAGGAATTGTTTAAGACAAGACTTATTAGTGGTATAGTGCTTGTTGCTCTTGCGTTTCTTACGCTGTGGATAGGAGGACCTGTTACAGGTCTTGTTACTATGGCACTCTCCCTTGTGGGAGTATTTGAGCTGTGCAGAGTATATAAGATAGAGCAGAGATCACCGGCGGTTCTGGCATATGTCTGGACCGTCATATATTATGCTATGCTGATGTTTCGTGATGTGGAAATAAGGGGCTTTCAGATAGGAAGGCTTACACTTCCGCTGATGATCACGTATCTTCTGGCTATACTTGCAGCATATGTATTTAGATTCCCCAAGTACCATGATAGAGAGATTATGGCAGCATTTATGTCATTTTTCTATGTCAGCGTAATGCTTTCATATATCTATAAGATAAGAGTTATGGAAAATGGCGGTTATTTCGTGGTGCTCATATTCCTCTGTTCCTGGGGAAATGATACCCTTGCGTACTGTACAGGTATGCTTTTCGGTAAGCATAAGATGTCTCCGAAGCTTAGTCCCAAGAAAAGTATAGAAGGACTTATCGGAGGAATAATCGGCGCCGGAATACTTGGACTGCTTTATGGACTGTTCTTTAAGTCCAGGTTTGATTCTATAGATCATGTAGAGTTAGTTCTGTTTATTATCTGTGCGCTGGGAGCTGTTCCGGCAGTTATCGGTGATCTTGCTGCATCTGCCATAAAGAGAAATAATGATGTTAAGGACTATGGCAGACTGATACCGGGACACGGAGGCGTGCTTGACAGATTTGACAGTATGATATTTACAGCGCCTATTATATATTATCTTGTTGTATTTGTTTCCGGACTATAAGGACATCTGTCTGCATTATATAAGCGGAATATAAGTGGGATATAAGTGGAATATAAGTAAAGGCAAGTGGTGTATAAACGGCAGGAAATCAGAGGTGACAAATGAAGAATATATCTATAATTGGTTCAACCGGATCAATAGGAACCCAGGCTCTTGATATAGTAAGAGCAAATGGGGATATCCGGGTATCAGCCATTTCATGTGGGAAAAATATAGATTTGGTAGAGAAACAGGCCCGGGAGTTTAAACCTGAGCTTGTTTCTGTTTCAAGCGAAGATGATGCCAGAGACCTGAGAGTGAGACTGGCGGATACTTCTGTCAGAGTCGCAAGCGGAATGGAGGGACTTATAGAGGTAGCTACCTATCCGAAGGCGGAGATGGTTCTGACAGCAATCGTTGGAATGATCGGAGTAGAGCCGACCCTTGCCGCTATCGATGCCGGAAAGGATATAGCACTTGCCAACAAGGAAACCCTCGTTACAGCAGGGCATCTTGTTATGAAGGCGGCGGCTGATAAGGGAGTCAGGATACTTCCTGTTGACAGTGAGCACAGTGCCATATTCCAGAGTCTTCAGGGAAACAGCAGGAATAAGATAGCCAGGATACTGCTTACAGCTTCGGGCGGTCCTTTCAGGGGAAAGACGAGAGAGGAGCTGAAATGCGTGACGGTCGAGCAGGCGCTGAAGCATCCAAACTGGTCTATGGGAGCGAAGATCACTATTGACAGTGCCTCCATGGTCAACAAGGGGCTGGAGGTAATAGAAGCTCACTGGCTTTTTAATACGGACATAAAGGATATCGAGGTACTTATACAGCCTCAGAGTATTATTCATTCTGCAGTTGAATATGAGGACGGAGCTGTTATAGCCCAGATGGGTACTCCTGATATGAAGCTGCCGATACAATATGCATTTTATTATCCGGAAAGAAGATATCTTGCAGGCGAAAGACTGGATTTTAAGAAAATCCGTAGTATAGTTATAGAGAGTCCTGACTTTGATACCTTCCGCGGAGTCCCTCTTGCTATAAAGGCCAGCGAGATAGGCGGCTCGATGCCTACAGTTATGAATGAGGCAAATGAGATTGCAAATGCTGCTTTCCTGGCTGGAAGGATCAGCTTCCTCGAAATATATGATATGATCGAATATGCTATGTCACAGCATACAGTTATTCAGGATGCGGGACTTATTGATATACTAGAAACGAGAGATTGGACGGACCGGCTTTTGAAGGATAAGTATGGAGTCTGACGATTAATTATTTATGCAAGGTTTGAAGAATATATGAATATTATAGCTATGATCTTAATGTTTGGCGTGATTGTATTTGTCCACGAGTTTGGACATTTTATCTTCGCCAAGATGAATGGGATAAAGGTAAATGAGTTCGCCATAGGAATGGGCCCTATAATATCCACCTGGCGCAGGAAGGATACAGCCTACTCACTGAGGGCGCTTCCTCTTGGAGGATACTGTCTGATGGAGGGGATGGCTGAGGAGTCAGAGGATGCAAATGCATTTAACTCCAAATCAGTTCTTTCCAGACTGTCAGTGCTTTTTGCAGGTCCCTTTTTTAACTTTGTTCTGGCATTCCTTCTATCGATAATCATCTGCCATTTTTACGTTCTGGATGTTCCGGTACTGGACGAGATAAGCCCGGGAAGTGCTGCCGAGGAGGCGGGGATACTGCCCGGAGACGAGATCATCAGGCTTGATGGTAAGAGGATATATAATTACCGTGAGATAACGCTGTATTCCATGGTTACGGACGTCAAGAAACCGGTTGACATAACATATAGGAGAAATGGTGAGGAACATACAGTTACACTCACGAGAAAGCTGGACGAGGAAACCGGAAATTATTATTTTGGATTCCTGAGCCGGGGCAGAATGTCCACCGGAATAGCGGAGGAACTAAAATACTCGGTCTATGAGGTCAGGTTCCAGATAAAGGCTGTGGTATATTCACTTAAGATGCTGTTTACCGGAAAGGCGGACAAGGACAGTCTCATGGGTCCGGTTGGTATGGGCAAGGTTGTAAATGATGTAATCGAAACGGCAAAGGAAGAAACTGAGGATGAAACAGCGGCTGTGCAGTTCATGGTTGTACTTCTGAATATCATTAATCTTGCGGTCCTTTTCAGTGCCAATCTGGGAGTGATGAATCTTCTTCCTGTTCCTGCACTTGATGGCGGAAGGATAGTATTTGTCCTGATAGAAGCAATCGCCGGTAAAGCAGTGCCAAAGGAAAAGGAAATGGTGGTTACGGCGGTGAGCGTTGTGCTGCTCATGCTGCTTATGATATTTGTATTCTTTAATGATCTGGGAAATGTAATTAATGGATAGCTGTACCTCATGCGGGACATCTGTTTATATATAATTTAAAAAACCGGTGCGGCAGAAGCTGAGTATGAGAAATAGAAGCTCGTTGGAATATGGAGGCAATCATGACATATAGAGAAAATACCAGAAAGATAAAGATAGGTGACGTGGTAATAGGTGGCGGAAGTCCCATAGCTATACAGTCGATGACCAATACTGAGACATCGGATATTGATGCAACAGTTGATCAGATACTTAGTCTCGAGGAGGCGGGCTGTGACATAGTAAGATGTACGGCAAATACCGAAGCGGCTGCAAGAGCCTTTGAGAAGCTTAAGGAAAGAACTCATGTTCCGCTTGTGGCGGATATTCATTTCCAGTACAAGCTTGCCATACTTGCCATGGAAGCCGGAGCAGACAAGATACGTATAAACCCGGGTAATATCGGATCGGCAGAGAATCTGAAGGCTGTGGTTTGTGTTGCCAAGAAGAAGAATATCCCTATCAGAGTCGGAGTAAACAGCGGCTCACTTGAGCAGCAGTTTATAGACCGGTATGGAGGAGTTACTGCTGAAGGAATAGTTGCCAGTGCGCTGGATAAGGTAAGGATGATCGAAGAACAGGACTATGACAATATTGTTATCAGTATCAAGTCTTCAGATGTAATGATGTCCGTTAAGACACACGATCTGATATCCGAGCAGACGAACTATCCGCTTCATGTCGGTATCACAGAGTCGGGTACACTCTGGAGCGGAAATATCAAGTCTTCAGTGGGACTTGGAATAATACTGAATAAGGGTATCGGTGATACCATACGTGTATCCCTGACAGGAGATCCTGTGGAAGAGGTAAGAACAGCAAAGCTCATCCTAAAGACCCTTGGACTCAGAAATGATGGTATTACACTTGTGTCCTGCCCAACCTGTGGCAGAACCCATATAGATCTTATAGGCCTGGCAAATGAAACAGAGAAGCTTATCAGTAATTATAAGCATCTGAATATCAAGGTGGCTGTAATGGGCTGTGCGGTAAA
>DGRT01000021.1:0-13877 GCA_002391105.1 Lachnospiraceae bacterium UBA4381
CCCATGGAAGAAAAAAGCTCATTTACTCCTTCCATTTGAGATTCCATATCCGGATACATCAGTACGCATATGGCAACTAAGAGACCTATGGACAGACTCCAGATAGCAGTGGTCAGTTTTTCGGATTTTAATTCCTGTTTAAATATATACATCTTGTAGTCCTTTCGATTATTTATAATACTCCATAAAGATTTCCTCAAGACTTGGCTCAGTTATGCTGAGATCTTTGATGCTCTGCTTTGACAGATGGTTTATAAGCCTTTGTATATCACCGGTATATAGATAATAATCCTCAACCTTTCTGATTCCCTTTAGTGCTATAAGCTCCTTTTCCTCGAAATCTCCTGTTATATGCAGCTTCTTGGTTCCGGTCTGCTCCATATTCTTTACCTTATCTGTAAGTATGATCCTGCCGTCCTTGATGAAGGCTGCATTTACGCAGTGCTCCTGTACTTCCGAAAGTATGTGAGATGAGAAGAATATTGTGGCGCCGCGTTCATTTTCTTCCTTCAGGATGTTGAAGAATTCTCTCTGCATCAGTGGATCAAGTCCTGAGGTCGGTTCATCCAGTATGATAAGCTCCGGATGGTGCTGCACGGCGCAAATTATTCCAACCTTTTTTCTGTTTCCGAGAGACAGCTCATCAACTCTTCTGGACATATCGAGCCCCAGTCTTTCTGCCAGCTTCTCAGAGTCGCGGTCGCATTTGGTATGACGAAGAGACGCGGAGTAGTGGAGTATATCACGTACCTTCATGCCTTTATAAAAGCATATCTCCGATGGAAGATAACCTATGTGGCTCAGAATCTCTTTATTATGATGAATAGCATCTATCCCGCATATGCTTGCCTCGCCGCTGTCGGGGCTGATCAGACCAAGTAGTGTTCTGATGGTGGTGGATTTGCCGGCTCCGTTTGGTCCTATGAAACCAAAGAAGTCTCCTTCCTGTATGCTGAGGGTCAGCTCATTTATACCACGGTTATTACCATAGCTTTTGGTCAGTTTTTTGATTTCTATTATATTTTTCAATTTAACCTCCATTATAAAAAACTGTACTAGTCAGGTACCTTGTATAAGCCGTTGACCGATCCGGTTAATTGTTATTATATACCATTGACCGTTTTTGAGAAGACCTTAAATATGTTTACATATCTCATCAGCCTGAAAGTCTCAGCGTAGTCCGGAACAGAAAAAAATTTATTATCATAGGATGTGACAGATGAGACTGAAACTGATAAAATACTATATTAGTTAGCAGACCGGCAGGCAGAACTGAGGGTGGGCTCTGCTATCGGTCATATAAAAAGGAAGGGGACAAAGTATGGACAGAAAGGATCAGGAACTGGAGGAACGTATCAGGTATCTGGAGGAAAATGTTATCAAGGATGATATAGATGATAGAGGTATCAGAACAGGTATCCCTGCTATGACTAAAAAAGACTATATTATCACAGGCTGTATCATAGTTATCTGTCTTATTGGTCTATTGCTAGGGGGGCTTGTGTGATGAATAAAGCAGAAAAGATGATAGAGCAGGAAGTGTATTTTGGTACATTTCCGGTGCTTCCCAAGGAAAGAAAATATGGATTTGTAGATGCGCTTCTGGTGCTCTCAGGGTACTGTATCGCAACGTGGAGCTATACACAGGGTTCTTATCTTGCAACTCTGGTAAACTTTAAGCAGCTTCTTATAGGGGCTTTTGTTGCGGCTCTTTTTATGCTGCTCATATATCAGCTACCGGTAATTCTGTCGGTGAGATATGGTATCGATATATGGATATGGCTTAGAAGTGTATTTGGATTTAAGGGTGTGAATCTTGTTACGATACTCATCATAGCAGTCAACTTTCCCTGGTATGCGGTTTGCTGTGAGCTTTTTGCAGACTCTATGGAGAATCTGCTTGGGATATTTGGCATAGGTCTGTTTCCGGGAGGACATCTGGTACTTAGTATATCCTGCGTGCTTATCGGTACATTTATCGCTTATCGAGGGATAGGGAGTATTACCTGGACTACCAGAATACTGGTTCCTCTGCTGCTTCTGGTTGGAGTTGTTGTGGTGATAGTCGGAGTGACTTCAGTTCCTCTGGAGGTTATCTGGGAGTATAAGCCGGAGCTTAGTGGAGACACCGGTAAGACTACGAATTATATTCTTTCTATTGAAGCCAACTTCGCATTTGTTATAACTCTGGTCGGTGGAATGGCAGAGGTTCCCAGACTTTGCAGGTCTGAAAGATCGGGATATTATGCAGGTGTTCTGGGACAGGGAATCGCAGGCTCCTTCTTCGTGGTTGTCGGTGCTGTTATGGCTATAGCCATGCATCATGTAACAGGTCAGATGATAGATGATCCTACTCTGATGCTGGCTACGCTTTCTGCCCCTATACTTGGGCTGTCATCGCTTCTTCTGGTAGCATTTGCAAATATTGGAACACAGGCTGTCGGTTCATATATTTACGGAGTAATGCTGAAGACAACTTTTCCCAAGGTTTCGTACCGTGTGCTGGTAATTATTCTCGGCGCTTATGTAACGGTTCTATGTATATGGGGAAAGATAACAGAATATTTCGGAAGCTTTCTTACTGTTGGAGCCTGTGTATATGCTCCACTGGCGGCGCTTCTTTTTGTGGATTTCTTCTTCGTCAGAAAACAGAAGCTTGACCTGAGAAGTGCATATGGTCTCATGGGACATCATTCCTATGACTATACTCATGGCTTTAATATAGTTGGGATGGTATGTCTTGTTTTCGGTTTTGTACTGTCGCTGCTTATATATGATCCGATAAAGGGGATAGTTCATATTCCGGCGCTTTTTGTCCTTACTCCTACAGGATGTTCATTTCTGGCAACAGGCATACTTTATTTCCTGCTCTCGAAGCTGGCTCCTATAAGACGATATATCAGGAAGGATGCATATGTGGTACCGGACAAGAAGCCCTTTGACAGAGATAAGGTGCCACCGAAGCAGAACCTGATACTGTTTCCGTTAATGCTTCTTATATGTAAGGTACTGACTGCAAAGAATAAGCTGAAGATAGATAAGCATAATATGGAAGGACTTAAGCCTCCATTTCTTGTGCTGGGTACACATCATTCCTTTACGGACTTTTATGTTACACCCCTTGCACTTGCTCCCCATAGGGCGAATTATATATCAGAGCTGGAGGGCTTTGAGAACTTTGGTGAATGGATCTACAGACAGGTAGGATGTCTGGGAACGAGAAAATTCATCAATGATCAGGCGCTGATTAAGAATATAAGAAGGGTAATAAATAGAAAGGGTATCATGGTCATATATCCGGAGGCAAGATATGCAAATGTGGGAACTCCGTCCGAGATACCGCTTTCTGTAGCAAAGCTGATAAGGCTTCTGAAGGTTCCGGTTGTTATAGTTAATATGCAGGGAAATTATCTCCTGTCTCCAATCTGGAATCTGAAAGAAAGAAAGTCTGTCCGCCTTCATGCCGATGTAAGTAAGGTTCTGGATGCCGAACAGGCAGGGAGCATGAGTGTTCAGGATATTCATAAGATTATTACGGATGCTCTTAGATATGATGAATACAAATATCAGCGTGATAATAATATGATCATAGCAGATTCCTTCAGGGCAGAAGGCCTCCATATGCCTCTTTATAAATGTATCTGCTGTAAAAAGGATTTTAAAATGATTTCTTCGGGCAGCAGACTCATGTGCGGGGAGTGTGGTGCAGAGTTCGAGATGGATGAGCTGGGAACTCTTCATAAGGTCAGTGCCCCTGCTATGCAGCTAGAGCGAGAGGGAGATGAACTCTATATACCTGAATATTATGACTGGGAGAGACGCACAGTAAATGAAGAGATAGATGCAGGCACATACTCTCTGGATGTAAAGGTTAGGATAGAAGCACTTCCGAATTCCTACAATTTTGTTGACTGTGGAGAAGGCAGACTGGTTCATAATCTGAAGGGCTTTGACCTCACTTTATATAATTACAGGACAGATAAGACAGAGACGCTGCATTTTGCTCCTAAGTCTAACATATCGATACATACAGAGTATAATTACAGAGGGAAGGGGCAGTGCGTGACATTATCTACACTTGATGATACCTTCTTTATATATCCGCTGGAGGAGGGCTTTAATGCAACCCGTATCCAGTTTGCAACTGAGTATCTTGCAAAAAAGTAATATATGCTTCTACAGCTTTATGATGCTGAAGAGCAGTCTTCTTATCCAGTCTATCAGCCAGCAGACAGTATATATTAGAAGGATAATGATGATAAATCTTATAAGATAAATACCATCTGAGTAGAAGGACAGCCTGTCAATGTCAAATATTTCTTCCCAGATAAGATTTCTTATGAGAGGATGCTCGTGAATCATATATATTCCGAGATTTCCTGCACTGATGTAGCTGATGCATTTGCTTATTCCGGTATATCGGGATATATCCAGTTTTTCAAAGGTCCTGAATAGACAGAGGCACTGAAGCACCACCAGCGGATTATCGTTATAGGCTACAACATCTTCGATTCCTATATCCGGGTAGTGATATACCAGGAATACATTTATCAGCCCCAGCAGAAGAAAGCCTGCAAGATATATAAAGGGCTTATTCCAGACTGAACCTTCTGAGTATGTCTCGTGAACAGTAAAGATATGAAATCTTCTGATATATGCACCCAGGAGATACATATATATGAAGTCATATAAGCTTTTGCCGCCCTGAGTGAAGAGAATTTTTTTGATGCCTATAACACTTTCAAAGGGTTCCAGCATGCTGAGTGGCTGCCACACTGAAAAAAGACAGAAGCATAGACCGATAAGTATCAGAAAATGCTTTCTATCCAGATCTTTTATCATTCTGTTCAGATATGGAGACAGGATAAGGACTAATATATATAAGGTCATAAAGTACCAGGTTCTGGATATCATGGGGAAAAAGCCCTTGATGATCATTACCTTGTCTGTTTCCTCCGGTCTGAATATTCCGTAGATAACTGGGATTAAAACAGAATAAAAATACATGGGAAGATAGCATTTTAGCAGTCTCTTTATGTTAAATCCCTTGGTTGAGGTGCTGAGATAGTAGCCCATGATTATTATAAAGATATATACGGGACAGCGGCACATCAGCCAGATGATCCAGTACATAAGCTCTGTCTTACCACCGATTGTATCGGCAAGATCTGTATAATCACCATATTCGGATATATGCAGAAATATGATCTGCATCATCATTATTATCCGAAGTAATTCGATGCTGGCATTACGTGGTTTTTTATTATTATCTGTTGTTGTAGTATTTATTCGTAACATAAGTACGTATTTTACTATAAAGAATTGTATTAAGCAAGATTATAAAAAACTGCCTCAGAGTATTGAATATTCTGAGGCAGCCTTACGTTTATCTGCTGTTCTGTTCACCGATAGGAGTAATTTTGGCATTTTCAAAACCGAGCTTTTTGGCAAAGAGCTGAGCCGTTTCAGCATCCTTGGAATGTCCGCCTGATCTCTGTGCATTAGACGCACTTGCGCCCAGATGAAGTTCTCCGTCATCATCTACGTAAACATCTATCTGATATGTATTCCACGTCCTCCTGGCATGTACTGTCAATTCATTTTTAAATACATACTCCTGAATGGCGGTCTGTCTGTAATAGTCTCCGTCACCTGGCTGAGGAAACCATCTGTGAGAACTTTCTTCATTTTCTTTGATCTTGGCTTCTGTTTCAGGACTGACAAACACAAGACCGGCTTCTATTAAGGCAAGAGCACAGCTTTGATCTGAACATCTTATTTCATCCTTATCAACATAAACCCATCCTCTCTTATAGTGCTCAGTTTCGTGAGTTTCCGGATCCTCATACCATACATCTCTTCCCTGGAAATCACTGGCGAAGGCATATGTATTGATTGCATTTCTGATCATACTGGCATTATGAATATCAAGTGCCTGTCTGGCTTTTTCCATGTATCTTATAACGCAGATGCCAATTACCGAGGCAAGAATTGATATAATGGCAATGATAACAATAAGTTCTACAAGTGAAAATCCTTTGTTGTTTTGATTTTTTTTGATTTTTTTAAATATCTTGTTCATTATCTCCCTCCCATTAGATAATCAACACAAAGTCAGAAATTAAAGTTAACAAAATGTTTTCAACTTGTTAACAACTCATTCATAACTAATTCACGTATTGTTCACATTATATATTGCAATGAGGCGGGTTTCAAGTGAAATATGAACAAACTGTTAATAAAATATGAACAAATTTCTTTGTGCATATTGCACAATTTGGCACAAATCATACGTGAAACTAATATTAATTACATCATTATGACAATTTTGGATATAATAATAAAGAATGTAAGAATCATGAATGTGAATAGTGGTACGAACAAGTTGTTAATATTCTGTCTAAAATAAGCTAAATTTGTCTAAGTTGTATTGAAAAATTAGCTAATATATTAATGATTTGTCCTCGAAAAGATGTCATTTAAGAATATATTATCTGGAAGACTGAACATGAAAATGATATTTTATTCATGATAATGTTAGCTTCAAATATTAATTTTATATTTTTTAATCTATGGAAATAAAGATTTGGGGCAGGTAATATTATGGCAATTTGCACAAATAAATATTATTTTATGAAATTTCAGACAGATTATGAACAAACAAAATCGAGGATTTGTTGCTCTATTGTTGCACATAATGGTGTATGAATATATAGTAGATATCAGAAGACCGTTCGGCGTAAAATGTACAGCTAATTACGAAACAGTGTACTGGTACAAACAGAAAGCATTAGTTTTTAAGATTATAATAAGGGAGGCGCGATATGCCAAAGGTTGCAAGATCAAAGAAAAGAAAGACACAATATGAGGAGTTTATAGCTCAGTTTAAGGATAATGCTGAGAACAAGAATCTAAGGGAAGCCGGGGAGAAGCTTGGTAAGCTTTGGGATGATGTGAAGAAATATATGGATCCGGAGAATCCTGTGGAGATAGATAGAAACCGACTTCATGGATTTCTTCAGAGATATGTAAATATTGCAGACAGTCTCGCGACTAACATTCCGGATAAGGATAAAGAGGTGGTCTTTAAGCTCCGTAAGATCATGGCCAAGGATATCCGTATTATTAATGCTGCCCTGAATCAGAGAGGAAAGGATAAGTTTAACCTTCAGACTATATTTGATAATTCAAGATCTATCGTAGTGAAGGTGGATCCGAAGGAAATAGAAAAGACCGCTGGTAATACCAATATCAGAATGCATATACATGCGACGGCTTTACAGGCGGATGGAGAGCAGACTGTAAAGGATGGGTTCTTCACTATTCATAACGAGCCCTACAGCTTTGAAAATGAAAAGGATAAGATCGCAACCAGTATTGCTGGTGACGACAAGGATCTGAAGGAATTCGTTTCATTCCTTATTGGTACTGACAGAACCAATAGAAAGAAATACTATTCTGATTTTACTTCTATTCTTATTTCGGATTTTAATATACGCCGACAGTTTGATACTGGTTTAGATATAGATTCAAATCTCATTAAGTCTTTATATAGTTCAGACGAAGATGCCCGGAGAACTTATGCTAATGCTATAAGAACAACTTTACAGAAGTACTATCTATATAAGAATATTACCGGAAATGATCCCAGATATGAAAAGCTTGCAAGCTTTGTCGGAAAGCTTTCTGAAGATAAGGAACTCGATAAACTGATGGATGCCGGCGGAAAGGTGATTGCTGAGGTTAACTGGGAAAGCATTATATCCGGAAATGATATCAATAAGAAGGCAAGAATCGACAAGAGAAACTCAGCCTTCAGTATGGTGGCTGAAATGCTTAGTCTGGGCGGTCTGGTAGCTCATTCTGAAAATATGCGTGTTCAGGTAGGAAATCAGGAGTATAAAGGTACATTTATGAATAAGGCTGAAGGCCTGGATCCGCGGAAGATGAAGGATATGCAGGAGCTCAAAGGTCTTAACCCGGATAGCCTGACAGCCAGTCCTGAGTTTTTGAGAGATCTGGCAAATCTTCAGCTGCTTGATTATATATGTGGTAACTCTGACAGACATTTTAACAATATATTCTATAAGATGGAGAAAAAGGATGGAAAGAACATATTAACCGGTGTTATGGGAATTGATAATGATACTTCTTTTGGCTCCAGAGATTACAACTCTACAAAGAATTTTATGCATTTTGTCAGCCTTAATGATATTCATATTATACCAAGAAAAACTGCTGAACAGATCCTGGCCCTGAAGCCGGAAATGCTTCGTACGATGCTGGCGGGTTATGATCTGAATGACAAGGAAATTGAAGGAGCAGTTGAAAGGCTTGCTGAGGTTAAAACTGCAATTAATAATGCCTGGGCTACCAAAGCCTTTACTGAGAAGGGACAGATCAAGAAGAGCAGTAGTAATAACTTTTTAAATATAGTAGATGAAGAGGATATAAAGGATATCTCTATTGCTAAACACCTCTATAATGATAAGGGTATGTTTAAAGCGGATGCAAATAAAAAGGAAAAAGAAAACATTAATCTTTATACCAGACTTGAGGTAGTAGTAACCTTTGGCTCTGTATATTCCAACATGGGTGATGAGTATTATGATCAGATGGTAAAGCAGTGCGAAGCTGTCCGGGGCAAAGAAAGAGAAACACTGGATAGTCTTAATTATCTGGATAAGCCAGATAAGAACTTTTACAGGAAATCAGTTGAATATACTGAGATGATGGAGGCTGTCAGGAAGCTGAAGGAGAATATGAACCTGACTAAGATAGGAGTTAATCCTAAGAATCTTAATATCATAAATAATGCCTTCGAACAGATCAGGCCTATTGCATCAGATGCGGTATTCTATGCGACAAGTTATCATACGCTCCTTCAGGAAAAGATAGCGAAGAAGCGGAGAGAAGGTAAGGAAGTAACAGAGGCGGAGGAGAAACACCTGAATACAGTCAGAAATATCGTAGATAATCTGGAAGAGCTTTATGGGGAATATAATGAGTATCGCGTAATCGGAGACAAGTACGATAAGGTGCTTGCAGAAAAGAAAAAGCATGTTGACAAATGCATCAAAAAACATAATGAACTTGTAAATGCTCCTGAAAAACCAGAAGTAGCAGATTCTTTTGAGAAGATTGACAGAATGCTTGAAACAGATAAGTTTATATGTCAGCAGAATATGGACGAAATCAGACGAGGGGCGAAGGTTCCTTCGTATCTTGGAAGAGCGGTTATGACCAATATGATAGAAATCCAGAATCGTGAGAACTATCTGAAGCTCATAAAGGGAGATGTTCCGGAGCAGGAAAGAAAATTTCTGATAGAGGATATAGCTCTAAATCATGTACTAAGAAGAGTATTTGTTGGTAGCGAAAATGTATCTCTGGAATGTATTAAAACACCAGGATTATTAAAGGAGTTCTGTTCTAAGATAAAGGAAATGAGAAAGAGCGAACCTGACTGGCAGGATTCTATTAAACATATAGAAACAAATGTTGAACTTCTGAAGGATCCGAAAACTCCTGAAAATATCAAGAAGTTTAATATGATAATGAAAAACGGAATAGGTTCTTCAAAGGATGAAAATAATTTCATAGACAAATTTGGTCATCTTGATGATGATAAGTTAAAGAAATTATATGATGAAGCAAAACGTAACATGGGGAAAGGTGCCTTGCCACAGGAAGCCCCCAAAATATGAAAGGAACTAAGCGGGATAAATGGTCAGAATATATGGAACAATAGGTCCGTCTTGTAACAGTCAGGATATTCTTGAGGCGATGCTAGACGAGGGAATGACTGGAATGAGGCTGAATCTCAGTCATACTACTCTGGAAAAAAGTGCTCACGATATTGAGAGTTACAAGAAAGCTTGTCTTTCCAGGAATGTACCCATGGATCTGATGATAGATATACAGGGCGCTCAGATTCGTACGGGGCAGATTGATGGTAATATGATTGTTTCTTCGGGAGACAGGCTGATAATTACGACTAATGAAGAGACATCCCAAAAAGTAATAACTGTATCCCCAGTAGTACTTAGAAACCTTTCTCAAGGAGACCATATTTTAATACAGGACGGTCTGATCGAACTTGAGGTAAATGAATATGTAGAGCCGGCAGCTGCAAAAAAAGGCTTTTACGTAAAGGTTATCCGTGGAGGGGAGATACGTTCCAGACAGAATATCAAAATAGAAGGTAAAGAAATATATGAAGATGTACTTCCTGAAGAGGATCTTATGGCGCTTGACCAGGCTACGTTCTACGGAGTAACCGGCATCATGCAGCCCTTTGTGAGAGATGGTGCAGATGTACGTCTGTTACGTGATGCTATCAGGAAGAGAGGTCTTGATCTACGCATTTTTGCAAAGATAGAGACTCCAACCGGCATCAGGAATCTTCCTTCTATTATTGATGAGGCAGATGAGATAGTAATTGCGAGAGGGGATCTGGGCAGTACCATGCCCCTCTGGGAGCTTCCACGGGTTCAGAAAGAGATTTCAAGAATGTGCGTAGAGAGGGGAAGAGACTTTATGGTCGTAACTCAGATGCTGCATTCTATGATGTCATCCCCTGTTCCAACGAGGGCAGAGGTGTCTGATATATTTAATGCAGTCATGGACGGGGCATCGTCAGTAATGGTAACCGGGGAATGTGCCAGAGGTGCATATCCGGTGGAGGTAATAAAGTATCTCAGTCGTACTGCCAGAGAAGCGGAACAATATTTGCGGTTTTAATAGCTGATATATGCTAAAGTATCTTACTGGAAGTGGCAGCACGTGGTAAGATATTTTTATAAATTCAGAAAATGTGAGGTCTGTAAAATGAAATTTACATGTGATGATAGTTATAAAGCAGATATGAATCAGTATATGAAAAATGTTATCGAAAGGTACGGTGTTATAACCCAAAGTGCTGAACGGGAGATAATATGTCTGGCCGAAGCGGGAAATGTGGTTGCGGCGAAGCTTTATGCTGATATGATATTTCATAAGAAGCTGCTTAAAAAGAATCCCTACAGAGACGCATTTTACGAATATCTGAAGGCGGCAGGAATCAGTATTATATCGGAGGAAAAGTGGCTGGGAGGTAAGAAGGCCTATCCTCTGGCTTACTGCTCCCTGGGACAGTATCTTGTTAATTACAGAAGAGAGAGTATTCTGAAAAACTGCGAGCTGATACCTGAACTGGAGGATATGACTCTGGTGGAACGGATGGCTCTGGCATTTTCAATGGCGCTGTCCGGTATCGAATATATAAAGGCTCCGGAGGTGGTCAATCTTCTTGGAAGGATTCTAAAAGAGATATCTCTGGACGAGGAACTCTATAATGCTTTAGGCGCGAAGGCTTTTCTGGAGCTTGATCTGAGCGAGGGCTTTAAGGAAACTATAGCTGTGGCTTCAAAGTCCGGTATGAATATAGAAGATAAAGCTTCGGACTCTCCGGATAAGCTCCGTGAATATGCTGATATTTTATTTGAAAATGCCGCAAGAGAGGGCTATGTATATGCCTGTAACAGTCTGGCTCTAAGAGAGGCTGATAAGATAATAGAGCTTAGTCATAGGCTGGACACTGATCCTGATTCTGACCGGGATTCAGATTCAGCTAAGAAAGAAATGGATGCTCTTATAAAAAAGTATGTTGAGTATCTGGGGATAGCAGCAGATAGATATGAACCTTATGCAGCCAATCGTCTTGGGCTCTTTTACAGGACAGGTGAGATACTGGGTACAAAGGACAAGATTATTAATAAAGAATATATGGATCACAGTCTGGCGAAGGAGTATTTCAAGAAGGCAACTGTATATCATAACAGTAACTCAGCCTGGGCATATCTTAATCTTATAAAGTATTATTATAAGGACTACGAAAAGGACATAGACCTTATGAATGAACATATGGAGTATATAAAAATACTGAACAAAGAGGTCTATGATATAGCTATGGAGCTGTGACAAGGGGACAGGCACTTTGTCACCAAAATTAAATAAAGGACATAAGTTTTGTTCAGGGTAAAAAGGATTATAAAATCTAATCTATACATCTATAAATCACTAAAAAGCGTAGCTTTATTGCTGCGCTTTTTGTGTTATATTGAAGTCTGGTGTGATTATTCAGGTCATGTAATCGCTGAACTTTTGTTCTTCGTAATACTCTTGTTCAGCCGTATGGAGGCATCGCCCCTGTATTAATATGACATTTAAACTATAATCGCAAAAGGTTGCAGAAATGATTGGCAGAAAGGAATGGTTTAATATTATGAGATCATTTAAAAAATTTCTAAGCTCGGCTCTGGCTGGTGCGATGTTGCTTGCACTTCCTGCAGTTCCGGCTGTAAGGACGCAGGCGGCAGAGGTTGGGGAATATAATTATGCAAAGCTGTTACAGGAATCACTTTATTTCTATGATGCCAATATGTGTGGTACTGATGTTGGCGAGAAGTCGGCATTTTCCTGGAGGGACGACTGCCATGTGAATGATACTGTCATGATTGATGGAGTTAAGGTGGATGTTAGCGGTGGATATCATGATGCAGGTGATCATGGAAAGTTTGGTCTGCCGCAGGCTTATTCGGCAACCATGCTTGGAGTTGCTTATCATGAGTTTAAGCAGGCATTTAAGGATACAGAATCAGAGAAACACCTGAAGCTTATTACAGATCGTTTTTGTGAATATTTTGAAAAATGTACAGTTTTGAATAGTGATGGTTCAGTAAAATGTTTTATATATCAGGTGGGAGACTATACAGATCATAATTATTGGGGTGCGCCTGAGAATCAGACAGGCAGCAGACCGGTATTCTATACTTCGGACAGTAACACTGCAACTGATGAAGTGAGTGAGGCGGCGGCAGCACTTGCCATGCAATATCTTAATTTTAATGATACTACAGCTCTTTCTTATGCTGAGAAGCTCTTTCAGTATGCAAGACAGAAGAACAAGATGGTTGCAACAGAGGGACTGTGGGATAATAGTACCAATGCATTACTATACAAATCGACATCCTGGGGAGATGACTATGCTCTTGCGGCAGCCCTTCTATATAAGGCAACAGGTAACAATTCGTATAAATCAGAATTTGAAAATGTAAGAAATAATGGTCTTGGCTCATACAATATATATGCCTGGTTTTCCTGGGATGATGTTAGTGCTATTGCTGATTATTACGGAACCGGAAATGCCTCGGCACTCCTTAGCTGTGCAAATAATATGAAGGCATCTGACAGTGGATATAGCTGTCTTCTTGAATGGGGAAGTGCAAGATATAATTGCAATACACAGTTTATTGGTCTCATGTATGACAAGGCTAATGGCAGTAACAGCTATAAAAACTGGGCATATTCACAGATGAATTATCTGCTTGGCAATAACAGTAATAAGCAGTGCTATGTGGTGGGTTATAATTCCAATTCGTCAAAGTATCCTCATCATAGAGCTGCGTCAGCCTCATATGATGCAGGACAGATTTCTGCTAATCGTCACACCCTTCTTGGAGCTCTTGTTGGTGGACCATCTAACGCAAATGGTGACTATAATGACAGTCAGAGTGATTATAAATGTAATGAGGTGGCACTTGATTATAATGCCGGTCTGGTAGGAGCAGCGGCGGGGCTTTATCTTGTCTATAAGGGCGATACAGGGGTTGCAAGCTCACTTATGACTAAGGCTGATCTGGATGGAACAGAGACCAGATTCAGCTATATTACTTCTCAGGATGAAGAAGGAGGAGAGCAGGGCGGTTCATCAGGAATCAACAACGGAAGTGATACAGGAAGTGGAGAAAATACCGGAAGCAGCACCGGAAAAGACACGGGAAGCGGAAGTGGAGAAAATACCGGAAGTAACACAGGAAGTGAAGTAAATACGGGAA
>DGRT01000021.1:13998-17026 GCA_002391105.1 Lachnospiraceae bacterium UBA4381
GGAAGTGAAGTAAATACGGGAAGCAATACCGGAAGTAATACCGGAAACACCGGAAAAGATTCGGCAAGCGGAAGCGGAGAAAATACCGGAAGTAACACAGGAAACACCGGAAAAGATACAGGAAGCGGAGCTGATACGGGAAGCAATACCGGAAGTAATACAGGAAGCACCGGAAAAGACGCAGGAAGTGTAAGTGGAGATAATACTACAAATAAGATAGCGCAAAACAGCTCCGCAAACAATTCCGATAAAACGATGGATAATCAATCCGGAAGTAATACTGCAAAAACAGCAGTGACAAAAGATACTGAACCAGAACCATGCAATGAATGGATTGATGGAAAATGGTATGATGCAAACGGTAATCAGTCTTACTCAGGAGAATTACAGTGGAAAGCTAACTCAACAGGCTGGTGGGTGGAAGACACAAGCGGATGGTATCCGGTATCTGAGTGGCAGAAAATAGACGGAATCTGGTATTATTTCAACTCAGATGGTTATATGGCTTCCGGTGAGTATTATAATGGATACTGGTTTAATGATGACGGCTCATGGGCAGAAGAGTATTATCTTAGCTGGAAGGTCAATTCAACAGGCTGGTGGGTGGAAGATATTTCCGGCTGGTGGCCATCAGGAAGCTGGCTCAAGATAAACGGTTGCTGGTATTATTTTAACTCATCAGGGTATATGGAAACTGATACATATGTTGATGGTTACTGGCTCGGCTCAGATGGAGTATGCTATTAAGTGATAGGAGATAGATGGCAGGGATGACCCCCTGTCATCTATTTTTGCTATGGCGGGATAACTTAGACTATGATACTATAATAACGTGACAAGGTGCCTGTCCCCTTGTCACATAAAAATGTGACAAGGTGCCTGTCCCCCTGTCACATAAATATAACAAAGGAGAAGAATATCATAATGAAAACAGAAGACAGCAAGGCAGTAAGATCTAATCCAAAGGCTTTATTTCCGATTGCTCTTTTCCTTGTGCTTTATTTGGGGAATGGCATATTTTTTGAATACATAAAACCTCTTGAGGGCCAGATGGGGTTCTATGTTGTATCAGTTGTACTGGCATTTTCTATATCTCTCATAGCTGCATTTTTGCAGAACAGGAATTACAGCTTTGAGGAAAAGATTCATATCTGTGCCCAGGGTATAGGGGATGATAATATAGTTATCATGCTGTTTATATTCCTGATGGCAGGTGCATTCAGTGGTATCGCCAGTGAGGCGGGCGGAGCTTCAAGTACAGCCAATATGCTACTGAATATTATACCGGGCAGATTTGCGATACCGGGACTTTTCCTGATTGCCTGTATCATATCCATGGCAATGGGAACCAGCGTGGGAACCATATCTGTACTTGCACCAATAGCCTGTGCTGTGTCTCAAAATGGTGGTATCGATCTTCCTCTATGTCTGGGAGTTGTGGTAGGCGGCTCTATGTTTGGTGATAATCTGTCCTTTATTTCTGACACGACCATTGCCGCAACAAAGACTCAGGGCGTAGAAATGAAGGATAAGTTCCGCACCAATATCAAGGTTGCACTTCCTTCTGCAATTATTACATTTATCATTCTTATCGTTTATGCGCTGATGAAAAATGGTGCTGATGTGGGCGACTTTAAGTTCAGCTTTATTCAGGCACTTCCGTACTTCATCGTTCTGGCGCTTTCTATCATTGGTATAAATGTATTTATAGTTCTTATAACCGGTATCGTGCTTTTTGTGGGAGCGGGTATAATGACCGGCTCACTTACCTATGCTACTGCACTTAACTCTATGGGCAGTGGAATGTCGGGAATGTTCGAGACCATGATCGTTACTATACTCGTTGCATCCATAGCTTCTCTGATGAAGGAAAATGGCGGCTTCGAAGCCATACTTTCTCTCATTAGACGAAAGGCAAATGGTAAGCGTGGAGGCATGCTGGGTATAGCACTTCTTACTGCATTTATGGATGTGGCAACAGCGAATAATACTGTGGCTATAGTTATAGCTGCTCCTATTGCGAAGGATATTAGTGATGAATATGAAGTATCTCCAAAGATGACGGCGTCTCTTCTGGATACATGTTCATGTATCATGCAGGGAATCATACCATATGGCGCACAGCTTCTGGTTGCGGCAAATATTGCCCAGATTACCAGTGTATCAATCATACCATTTCTTATATATCCATTTGTGCTTATGGTATTTATAGCAGTCGCAATTATTAGAGCAAAATAACAGGGGGAAATATAATTTGAGTTTTACAGTACGAATAAAGCCTTTCAGAGTAGCACTGATGCTGATAGGTCTGATACTGCCTATGGTTATGTTTATATGGTTTTACAGATTCATCAAGCTGCTGGGAAGGCATGCGAGTGTCGGATATGCATTTCTGGTTGAATTTATGATGATTGCCATGTTTCTTTTGCTGCTCTATTTTTTTATAGAGCGTGTAGGAAAGAAGCTGGAGGTATATGGAAGAAGCATCATAATTACCAGATACTTTTTTATGGTGGATAATATCTCACTCTCCGATATAACTGAGTGTACAGTAACCTATGGAATTACTGTACATAATAAAAATCATACATCTACCTATAATCAGATTGATATATATTATAGTGGTGGTAAGAAGATATCATTTGCAGATAATATGTTTGATGAGTGGAAGAGTCTTGTAGATTATATGTCCTGGAATGTGAAGGTTACAGCAAAGGACGGCAGAAGCCGCTTCTATAAATATCTGGATGAAAAAACAGACAATACTGATATAGATAATATGATCAGGGAAATTGAATACAGGCAGTATAATTATAGACAAAACATGTGACAAGGTGCCTGTCCCCCTGTCACGAATGTGACAAGGTGCCTGTCCCCTTGTCACATTTAATTAATATGTGATATAATAACTCTGTATGACTTAAATGCATGCGTTACTCCAAAAGCATTGCGTATTGTCATACAGAGTTTTTGCTTTGTAATAGTAAAACGTCAGTAGAAATTATGAAGAAGGGAAATGAGGAACATT
>DGRT01000025.1 GCA_002391105.1 Lachnospiraceae bacterium UBA4381
GTGACAAGGTGCCTGTCCCCATGTCACATAGAAAAGAGGTAAGTATGAATAATATTAAAATGTTTCTGGTAAGATATGCAGAAATTGGTACAAAAGGAAAAAACAGATATGTATTTGAGGATATTTTATGTAAGAGGATTCGCAAGCGTCTGGAGCCTATAGGCGATTTCGAGGTTAGACGTGACTTCGGCAGAATATATGTTGAAGCCAGATCTGACTATGATTATGACCTTGTGCTGGAAAGACTTACCAGGATATTCGGTATAGTAGGTCTCTGTCCTGTTACGGTGGCGGAGGAGTTTACTTATGATGCCATAAAAGCTGCTGTTATCCAGCATTTTGAAGATACCTTTGGAAACTCTTTGAATAGTGGATTTGATGGATATAATTTCTCGTTTAAGGTTCATACCAGAAGAATCAATAAGAACTTTCCTATGAACTCTATGGAAGTTGATATGGAGATAGGGCATGACCTGTTGGAAAGATTTGAGGAAGAAGGGCTGCGTGTTGATGTTCATAAGCCCGATATTATGGTTGAGATAGAGCTGAGAGGAGAAAAGGGATATGTTTATTCCAAGATTATTCCCGGACCGGGTGGTCTTCCTGTAGGAACCAATGGCAGGGCGATGTCTCTTCTTTCCGGAGGTATCGACAGTCCTGTGGCTACCTATATGATTGCCAAACGTGGAGTTGAAATGGAGGCTGTTTATTATAATTCTCCTCCTTATACTTCTCTTAGAGCTCTGGAGAAGGTCGAGAAGCTTGGAACTATAGTTTCCCAGTATGCAGGACCTATAAAACTTTATGTAGTCAACTTTACTGATATTCAGCTTTGCATATATGATAACTGTCCTCATGATCAGCTTACTATTATTATGAAGAGAATAATGTTCAAAATAGCTGAGAGACTGGCGGAGAAGGATGAATGTCAGGCAATAGTAACAGGTGAATCTATAGGACAGGTTTCTTCCCAGACCATGCAGAGCCTTGGAGTTATAGATGCTGCGGTTCAGTGTCCGGTATATAGACCGGTTATAGGTATGGATAAGCAGGAAATAGTTGAATACTCTCAGAAGATTGGTACCTTTGAAACTTCTATAGAGCCTTATGAGGATTGCTGTACTATATTTGTTGATAAGCATCCTGTTACAAAGCCTAAGATGAAATCGATAGAAAAGTCCGAAACACACCTTGTAGGAAAGGTGGAGGGGCTTATCGAAAAGGCTATAGAAACTGCTGAGGTGAAGTGGCTGAAGTAACTTAAGGTTAATATAAATAGAAGAGTTGGAAGTAACTTAAGATTAATATAAACTGAAGAAATGTAAGTAACTTAAGCTGCTAAAAAGCGATAAAATATTAAGAGCGTAAGTAGCTTAAGTTACTAAATGTTGATAGAAACAGAAGAGATTAAGTTTTAATGCATATATAACAAAAAACTCCTGTGTGAACGATCACACAAGAGTTTATATAGTCCGTAGGGGAATCGAACCCCTGTTTCCGCCGTGAGAGGGCGGCGTCTTAGCCGCTTGACCAACGGACCATATCTTTGGCACGAATGAAAATATATCATAATATTATTTATATTGCAAGTGTTTTTTTTATTTGTTATTCTAACAAATATTCATAAAGGATAATTTGGCGGAAAATATAATGCTTTTTCGTATAGTGTTTTATTTCTAAGCCTTTGATTTCGGAGCTAATTTCGTATTATTTTCATCTGTTGATATTTGAGGTCGGATTGTCAATTACCCACGGTCTAAAGACCGATGGGCTTGTAACTACCCAGTCGTAGTAACGGCTCACGCCTTCGACCTTTAACCCCGATAAGTATTGCTACTTAAAGTGGTGTTACATCAAAGGGTGATTGACAACACCCTTTGCAGATAAGACATGCTCGCCTGCAACTGCATCAGGTACTAAACTTCCCATGCCATGCAGTATGTTCCATACGATTAAGATTTTACGCCATGCTCGATTTCGTATAGCAACCTCATATCTTGTCAATGTGCAAAGAGTGCCTTCGGCGAACAGCACGCCTAACGGTTTTCTCTGTAAAACTTGCTGTTGAATATATTTTACTATACGGAACCACGATTTACAAGGCTCCTCCCACCACGCAAGCGTAGTGGGTTTCCGCCTACGAAACCGAAAGGATTTTATTTATGAAGAATAAAAAGATAATTATTATTTTGATAATTGCGGTTCTGATCATTACAGCCGGTGCGATACTGTTTTATCTAAAGAAAGGCAATAAACAGGATAATATTGAGGTTTCAGAAGTAATGCAGGAGACTTCTACCACACTGCCTATTCTTGAGATAACTCAGGAGACTACTGAGGAGCTGCCGGAAATGAATGTTCTTCAGCTTGAAAAGATAGAAAAGGAATCTGATGAGGAGACGGATGAAAGCTCAGACGGTGACGCAGATTCTAAAGATGCAGATTCTAAAGATGCTGATTCTAAAGATACAGATTCTAAAGATGCTGATTCAGCCGGCGATGAAGAGGAGGAATCAGAGCTTACTGCTGAAGAGCTGGCTGAAAAAGAAAAGGAAGAGGCTGAGCTTGCTTCTGTAACGAATGCCAGACTGGCAGAGGAAATGTCAGAGGATCTTTTTTCGGGACAACTGATATTTGACGGCAGGCTACTTACTGTTCCATTTAATTACTCAGAGATTCGTGACAAGTACAGCTTTGATCCGGCTGACTATGGATATAAAGATGGAATTGAACTTGAATCGGGACAGAGGGTAGTAGGAACGGTAGAGCTTGAATCGGAAGAAATGGACGATAATGTTACATTCTGGGCGGGATTTATAAATGATACAGATAAGCCTCTGGATATAATGGACTCCAAGGTAAATGCCATCAGACTTGATATAAGATGGAGTAATACTGAGGATTATCCGACTTTAATACTTCCGGGGAATATTACCTGGGGCAGTACATTAGAGGATATATATGCAGCATATGGCGAACCTGAAAAGGAGCCGGCTTATATGGAGGATTCGGGTTATACAAGCCTTAGCTATGATAGTGGAGACTATAGATACTATGTCGAACTGATCGTTTATGATGAAATAGGGCTTACTGAGGTTTCAATCAGATGTTACTAACAAAAGAACCGATGTCTAAAATAAGGCATCGGTTCTTTTTTAATACATACTTAGTTTACATAATTTATTTATTGTTTACTGTTCTAACTGAGGACGTGATTTCGCTCCGTAATCTGAGTTTTGTGTTCTGATAAACCATCTGATTATAAAGATCTGTTGATAGCTTATCGAGCTGCCAGAGTCTTTCTCCCAGTCTGGTGGATGGTTTATAGGTTGACTTCTTGCTGATTATTTTAAGCTCTGATTTTTCAGATATTTCCTTTATTACCTGAGATGACTTCTGGTTAAGCGCGAGTAGGTTAAGATAATCTGAAAATCCATTATGCATAGCGAGGTCTCTATCTTCATTAATAATTCCCAGTATCAGATGGAGCAGTACGCGGCTTACTCTTGTCATAGTCAGATTCTTAGTCTTGAGATAGTCCTCAAGTTCTACATAGGTTATTGGAAGAGGAGCCTTTCGCAGCCTGCTAAGTAGTTCGGGAGTCATATCCATAACCTTGTTAAATCCTGATACTTCTTCCGGGAGATTTCTGTCATAGATTATTCGAGAGGCGAGGAATGGAGTTAGCCAGGCTTCCTCCGGAAGAGCTTTTTGGATGAATTCCTTGTAAGGCTCGGTTGTTTTTGGAGGAACAAACCTTGATATATCTTCACCATCGGCTATAGCATTTCTGATTGCTGTAGCACTGCATAGATTACCATCGGTATTCAGGCTGTGGTATCCGCTGTCAGATCTTTTTATGAGTACCGGCATTATTCTGGAATTATATCTTTTAAGCGCAGTTATATAGGATATGGCAAGAATATTATTAGGCTTTTCAATGATTCCTGAAATCTGTTCCCCAAGTATTGTCTTAAGTGCCTTTTCGCTTGCCATAGGGAAGGACAGACCTTTGGTAAGGTATTTGTTCAGGCTTTCCTTGTAATGTTCAGGCTCCTGCACAAGAATATCAGCAATTCTGCTGAAAAGGTCAATGTTGTCATCCTCGACACCGAAAGCAAGATAATCTATTGCTTTTGTTTTCTCAAGTATATATACGGCGCCGTTTGCAAAATCTTTTGCGCTTCCTGTTGCATAAATTACCGGAAGCTCAAAGACTATATCAATACCGCCCAGAACAGCGGCTTCGGCTCTGGAGTATTTATCTGCGATTGCCGGATTACCCCTCTGAAGAAAATTACCGCTCATGAGAGCTATGGAACAGTCAGCTCCTGTACGGTTAATTGCTTCGTCCAGCAGGTATTTATGACCATTATGAAATGGATTATATTCTGCGATTATACCAAGTCTTGACATGTTTGATTCCCCCCCTTTGTCAGACATGTAGTCAATTATTGATTGAAAAAATGATTAGCCTACAAAGCTAAAGATATTATAGTTTAAGAATAGCATTTTAAAATCCAATATGCTATACTAATTTTGTTTGTCCGATATTTTTTATGAGAATATTTATATATAAGGCTATGGATTATTAAGGGATCGTTCGTAGCGTGAAAGGAGAATTATTATGGCAAATGAAGATAAGCTCAAGGCTTTGGATGCTGCGATAGCTCAGATAGAGAAGCAGTTTGGTAAGGGCTCGGTTATGAAGCTGGGCGATAATGTTAAGAATATGAATATTGAAGCTGTTCCGACAGGTTCACTTAGTCTTGATATAGCTCTTGGAATAGGTGGTATGCCCAGAGGTCGTATTATAGAAATCTATGGTCCTGAATCATCTGGTAAAACTACTGTTGCACTCCATGTTGT
This sequence comes from Lachnospiraceae bacterium UBA4381, assembly GCA_002391105.1. Taxonomy (GTDB): domain Bacteria; phylum Bacillota; class Clostridia; order Lachnospirales; family Lachnospiraceae; genus Eubacterium_Q. The sequence continues at coordinate 4,870 of DGRT01000025.1, forward strand.
GGCTGAGATACAGAAAAGAGGCGGTATAGCCGGATTCATAGATGCAGAGCATGCTCTGGATCCTGCGTATGCAAAAAATATTGGTGTAGATATAGATAATCTGTACATTTCCCAGCCGGACAGTGGTGAGCAGGCGCTTGAGATTACCGAGACTATGGTACGTTCCGGTGCTATTGATGTTCTGATCATCGACTCTGTTGCGGCTCTTGTGCCCAAAGCAGAAATAGATGGAGATATGGGTGACAGTCATGTAGGTCTTCAGGCAAGACTTA
>DGRT01000123.1 GCA_002391105.1 Lachnospiraceae bacterium UBA4381
GGCTATAATCCAAGCAGTGAATGGATCGGCGGACAGTATTATTCATCTGATGGAAGTACATCTTATCCATATATTGGAAGCTGGAAAGCAAATTCTACCGGCTGGTGGTTTGAAGATACAGCAGGCTGGTATCCTTATTCCCAGTGGCAGAAGATAGATTATAACTGGTACTATTTTGACTACTATGGTTATATGGCTTCATCAGAATGGAGAGACGGATATTATCTGAATGCTGATGGCTCCTGGACTTATGAAGGTGTTGGTAGCTGGCATTATGACGGATATGGCTGGTGGTTCGGTGATACCCTGGGGTGGTATGCAGCCTCCCAGTGGCAGAAAATAAATGGTGAGTGGTATTACTTCGGTGCTGATGGCTATATGCAATAATAATTATTTTCATTTATATTTTAAATATTTAGGAGGCTTTTACTTATGGAAACATTAGAACTTATGAAGAAACGTAGAAGTGTTAAGAAATATAAGAGTGATCAGGTTCCAAAGGAGCTGCTTGAAAAAATAGCTGCTGCCGGAACCTATGCTCCAAACGGAAAGGCTGCTCAGGCTGCTAAGATAATCGTCATAACCAATAAAGAGCTTCGTGACAGATTATCAAGACTTAATGCATCTATTATGGGTAAGGAGGACTTTGATCCGTTCTATAATGCACCTGCAGTTTTTGTAGTGCTTGCCGATAAGGATGTATTTACTTATGTTTATGATGGTAGTGTTGTTCTGGAGAATCTTCAGCTTGCTGCTACAGATCTTGGACTTGGTGCCTGCTGGATACATAGAGCGAAGCAGGAATTTGAGTCAGAAGAGGGAAAGGCTATTCTGAAGGAGCTTGGAATAGAAGGGAACTATGAAGGTATCGGCCATTGTGTAGTCGGATATGTAGATGGCGAGTATCCTGCAGAGAAGAAGATTAAGGATGACTATGTTGTGTGGGCTGAATAGGTTATATATCTGTTTTATTAGATATGGTGCTATATATAGCTAAAAGCTTTCAAAGGAGAATGTGATATGTTTTGTAGTAAATGCGGTAGTCAGATAGAAGAAGGTGCAAGGTTCTGTACGTCCTGCGGTGCTCCTGTAGAAGTTGAACAGCCGGGAATAAATTATCAGTATAATGATGCTTCGTTTCAGACTCAGCCTCAGCAGTTTACACAACCTGATAATGGTGCTTCTCAGCAGTTTATACAACCGGATGAAAGTGCTTCACAACAGTTCACACAGCCGGTTAATGGTGCATACCAACAATATGGACAGCAGGATGGCGCCTCTCGGCAGCGTAAAGAGTCGGGGCAGAATAAGCTGAAGGGTATATTTGCCGGACTTAAAAATGCCAATGGAAAAAAGCTTGCTGTTATAATCGGTTCTGTTGCGGCGGGCCTTGCTTTTGTGCTGATTCTTTTTCTGGTAGTTATTCCAAAGCTTACCTATAAAAAGGAAAATGCTATTCTATACGAAGCAGATAACAGATTATATTATCTGAAGGATGTATCAAAGCCTTATAATGCAATAGAGGTAGATAGATTAAATGCTACTGACAATGTACCGTATAACGCATTTACTGAAGATGGAAAGTATATTTATTACTATACTGATTATGATGAGAATAATAATACAAGTACTCTTTGCAGGGTAAAGACCGGCAAGCTCAAGAAGAATAAGAAAAATGATAAATATGTAGAAGACGTTGCAAAGGATGTCCGCCATTTTGAGATCGTCCAGGATGATGTATATTATCTTGATGATAATGGAAAGCTGGTCATGGAGAAGAATGCCAAGGGTAATACCATAGCTAAGAATGTGGCTGACTTTGCTGTAAGCGATGATCAGAAAACCATTTATTATTATACTAAGAGTAAGGGTTCTGATAAGGCGGATATAGAAATAGGTTATATAGATGCTTCCAGTGGTAAAAGCGTTGTTATAGAGGATGATATAGATATAGTATATTCATTTGAAAATAATGGTTTCTTTGTATTTGAAAAAAATATAGAGCAGGATGAAGATACCTCTATGAATGCGTTTGATCTCTATGTTGCAGATAAAAAGCAGGTTAAAAAGCTTGCAGAAGATGTAAATGCTATTCTTGACTATGATGCTGAAAAGGGAATAGTTTATTATGATTACTATGTGCTTGAGACTACTCATTATTCAGATTATTTTACATTTCCTGACGGACTTGAGGATATTAAGGAGCCAACAGATGCAGATGCCTTTGTTGAAGTGCCGGAATCGGATGTTTTAGATGCTGTATATGATGAGGCTCTTACGGCTGAGGAAAAACAGGAATTCTATGATGGTCTGGATTTTGATGAGGACAAGGGATATTACTATGTAAGCAGTTGGTGGGATGATTATGAATATTTCTATGATGATGCTGCCGGGAAGTGGTATGAGGTAGATGATGATAAGCTATCCGAATTATGGGATCAGTATAATGATAACGAATCCCTTGCCTATACTGCTGAAAGCTTTAAGGAACGTGAATATACTGTTGACAGATTCCAGGTATGCGCGGCCGGATTAAACAGTGATGAGGTTGTACTATGTGATAATGTCCGTAATATTACTGCAAATGCTGCAAGTGGTATCATATTCTATAATTTAGTACCTGTGGACTGGGATAAGACAGACTATACTACACTGGGGGATAAAGATCCTTATGATGTAATAAATGAAATCTATTCTGATAACAGGGTATATTATCAGATATCAGCCGGTGAAGCTCAGGAGCTGGAGGAGGAGGCTGAAAGCATCGTTGTTAATGCGGTAGATGGTAATAAGGCTACAATCATATTATATAGTGATGAAAGCTATGGCTTCTATTATGCTGAAATTTCAGGCGACAGATTTTCAAAATTTGAACTTCTGGAGGATGACTTTGAATCAGCTCAGGGAACCTTCAAATCCGGTCTATTATACTATATAGTTTATGATGAGGATTATGAAGGTACTCTTTACAAGTATGATGGTAAGGAATCAACTGAAATACTGGAGGAGGTTGATGGACTTGTTGCTCTGACAAAGGATTCAGAATATATTTATAGTTCTAACGGCGATCTGGAGCTTTATGACAAGAAGGGACAGAAAAAAGACGAGATAAGAGATGTGGAGGATTATATATATATTAAAAAGGATAGAATCATTTATACATCTGATGATGAATTATATCTGTATTATTCTCCTAAGAAGCAGGTCAAGATTGCTGAGGATGTGGATAGTGTTACATCATATGCCCGTCAGTATGAGCTGACAGATATAGATGGATATTTATATTGATAGAAGTTGCTTCGCATCTGATATCAGTCTTCGGTAAGATTTTATAAGTGAGGGATAAAATGAAGTGTGAATATTGTGGGAAGATTTTATCTGATGATGCCTTGTTCTGCACAGCATGCGGAGGAAAGCTTGGTCCAAGATCAAAAATGATGCAGCCCCGATACTGCAGTGTATGTGGAAATATTATAAGTGAGGGCTCTGCATTCTGTACGGTCTGTGGAACCGGAGTGGATAATGCAAATACCCGTAATGCAAATGCCGGAAAAGCCTATTATGACACAGCTTCTAATAATCAGCTATCAGGTGGCAAAAATACAGATGGTTTTAATTACAGTAACAATGGACATAGTGCCGCTGGCTTTGAGCCTGCAGAGAACAGCTATAAAGCATCACGGAAGAAGGCAGTGTCTTCAACCGGAAAGAAAACCATGATAATTGCTATAGTATCTATATTTTTTCTTCTTATATGCGCAGTAGGCTTTATGTTCTTTTACAATAATGTCCTTAATCCTGATAATGATGAAATTGTAGAAGACTATGATGAGACTTCTGATGATGATACAGATGATGCTTCAAATGATACTTTGAATGAGATTTCTGATGATAAAGATAAATCAGATGTGGATGGCAAGGAAGAAACCGGGAAAGCTGATGGCGAAACCTCTGAAGCTGAAAAAGCTGATGACGGGAAGCCTGATAAAGCCGAAGAAGAAAAGCCTGAAGCTGACTATGATCTCAGCGAACATCCTGAGGTTAGTTTAGAGGGAACCTTTTCAGAAAGTAATAGTGGAGATTATATTATAAAGCTTCCACAGAATCTTAGCTTTGCAGATGGTGATGTAGTTCTGGAGGAGGTTAAGAGTGTACGTCTGGATATGAGTGATCTGGATTACCGGGTATCAGATTATGTCGAGAAGGGAGACAACATAAAGGTCAGTGGTCAGGGATATACTGCTGATGGTAAAGTTTATGTTAAGATAAACAGTGTCCTGGACAGCGAAGGTGTTGAAGTTACAGAAAAAGAGAAGGATGCATCAGATGAATTATCTGAGAATTCTGATTCTGATTATATTATTTCTAAAAGCAGTAGTGAACTGCTTACTGAGGCTGATATAAAAGGACTGAGTCTTAGGGAACTCAATTATGCCAAGAATGAAATATATGCAAGACATGGCAGGAAGTTCCAGTCCAAAGAACTGCAGGATTATTTTAACAGTAAAGGCTGGTATAAGGGTACTATAGAGCCTGAAGATTTTAGTGACAATCTGCTTAATGATGTAGAGCTTGCAAATGCGAAGCTTTTAAGAGATAAGGAGTATTCCGTAGATTCTAATGGATATCAGTTGGATCAGTAGGAGATTAGTTCAGATGAAGAAGATAATAGCTTCTGTAAGCTTGCTATTACTTATAATTAGTCTTATTTCGTGTGGCAAAGGTACAGATACAACAGAAGATATTTTAACAACAGAAGCTTCCGGAAAGGAGGCTTCTGTTCTTGAGGATACTGAATCGATAGCGGCTGCTGATTCCACTTCCACGGATGCTGCTTCCACGGAGGCGACTGTCACTGATGCGACTGTTACAGATGCCATAGCTGGTGTGGCTTCGGCAAATGATGCAGATGAGAAGGATACTGCAACTCTAATTAATCCGAAGAGTGATATCCTTATATCGATAGACCCCGGTCATCAGAGCGAAAGAGTCGATATGAGTGCTACTGAACCAAATGCACCAGGTTCTTCAGTTATGAAGATGAAGGCAACAGGCGGAACGATGGGGAGATTTACCGGCGTTCCTGAATATCAGCTAAATCTTGATATATCTCTAAAGCTAAGAGATAGGCTGGAGGAGGAAGGCTACAATGTAATAATGACCAGAGAGGATAATGATACTGCAATCAGTAATATGGAAAGAGCGAAGATGGCAAATGAAGCCGGTGCAGATATCAGTATCAGGATACATGCAAACGGCAGTGAGGATTCCGGTGTAAGTGGAGCTCTTTCTATGGTTGGTTCAGCCTCCAATCCTTATGTTGGCAGCCTTTATCAGGATAGCTATGCTCTTGCAAAGAGTGTTCTGGAGGAGTATTGCAAAAGTACCGGAATGAATAATCAGGGTGTGGTTGAGACGGATACTATGACAGGCATAAACTGGAGTCAGATACCTGTTATGATACTTGAGATGGGGTATATGACGAATCAGACAGATGATAATAATATGCAGGATCCTGAATACCAGAAAAATATGGTTGATGGAATAGTTACAGGGATAAATAAGTATTTTGGACTGGAGGATGGGTATTATACAATTTCTGTAGAGGAATCCTCTGACGGAGATAGTTATAAAGTTGAAGATAATGAGAAGGATATTACGGATTCGGAGCTGGGGAAAGCTGTGAATCTTCTTCTGGAACATGAAAGAGAAGGAGGTGCTGTATGTTCTGTTTATGCGAAGAATCTTAAAACGGGAGAATTTATAAATCTTTCAACAGCAACTCATCGTTCTGCCAGTATCATAAAACTATATATCGCCGGAACTGTTTATGAAAACATGGACAGACTTGTCAGAGCAGGAAACTCTGAATCCGATATAGAAGAAAAGGTTAAAAATATGATAACCATCAGCGATAATGATAGTGCAAATGAGCTTGTAAGAATGCTTGGATTATCAGATGCGGAAAAAGGAATGGAATATGTTAATGAGTATATTTCTTCTCTTGGTTATACTGAGAGCAGCATGGGAAGGCTTATGCTGGATTTTGCTTCTGAACACGAAAACTATGTTGAAGTAACTGAAATAGGTGATTATCTGGGAAAACTCTATGATGGTGAGGTAAAAGGGGCTGATAAGATAGTACAATATATGAAGCAGCAGGAAAGGCTATCCAAGATTCCCTCCGGAGTACCTGACGTGGCTGTAGTTGCCAATAAAACCGGCGAGCTGGAAGATGTAGAACATGATGTGGCTATTGTATATGGGGAAGATGCGGATTATATCTTATGTGTTCTTCTTAGTCAGCTAAGTAGTAATCAGTCGGGAGTTGAAACAATCAGCAGCATTTCCGGTCTTATATATGATGAATGGAAATAAGCCTGAAATATGTGTAATATTCGCTTGACACCTATGATTTCTGGTGTTAAGATAGCGAAGTATGCCGCACAACCAGGTCTATAAGTATGCCCATTTGGCATCACCGAAGTTGGCGAGTCTTGTAAGTTAGGAGGAAAAGCTTATGTATGCTGTTATAGCAACAGGCGGAAAGCAGTACAAGGTAGAGGAAGGCGATGTTATCAGAGTTGAGAAGCTCGATGCTGAGGACGGTGCTGAAGTAGTATTTGATGATGTAATCGCAATCAGCAATGATGACAAGATGCTTGTAGGAAATGATCTTGACAAGGCATCAGTTAAGGCTACCGTAGTTAAGACTGCTAAAGCTAAGAAGGTAACTGTTTATAAGTATAAGCCAAAGACAGGTTACCACAAGAAGAATGGTCATAGACAGCCATTTACAGAAGTAAAGATTGAATCTATAGCTTTATAATTATTATATTATATAGTTTGGAAATGTGTCTATAAGGTGATAAGATGATAAAAGCGGTATTCTATACAAGAGATAATGACATATTCGGACTGAAGATCGTTGGTCATGCCGATTATGGATGCTGTGGGAAGGATGTTGTATGTGCCGGTGTATCAGCACTGGTTATAAATACAGTCAATTCCATCGAGAAGTTCACTCTTGATAAACTGATTGTGAAGGAATACGAGTCAGGGCTTGTTAAGTTCAAGATTGCAGGTCCGGTAAGTGATTCTTCCAGATTACTGCTTAAGTCTCTTCGTTTAGGTCTATGTGACATATACGGAGAGTATGGAGACAAGTATATTCGGATTTATTTCAGGGAGGTAAAGTCATGTTTAAGATGAATTTACAGCTCTTCGCTCATAAGAAGGGAATGGGTTCTACTAAGAACGGTAGAGATTCAGCTTCCAAGAGACTTGGAGCGAAGCGTGCAGATGGCCAGTTCGTAAAGGCTGGTAATGTGCTTTATACACAGCGTGGAACAAAGATCCATCCAGGACTTAATGTTGGACGTGGCGGAGATGATACACTGTTCGCATTAACAGATGGAGTTGTAAGATACGAGAGACTTGGTAGAGACAGGAAGCAGGTTTCTATATATCCTGTTGCTTAAGTCGTATAGTATGAAACATTTTTGGAGCTTTGTATTTATACAAGGCTCCATTTTTTATAACGGAGAGAGATATGTTTGTAGATAGAGCGAAGATATACGTCAGATCTGGAAAGGGTGGAGATGGTCATGTCTCCTTCAGAAGAGAACTCTATGTTCCTAATGGCGGACCAGACGGCGGAGATGGCGGAGATGGCGGAGATGTGATCTTTGTCGTGGATAAAGGTCAGAGTACGCTTAGTGACTTCAAGAATATCAGAAAATATAAAGCCGGAGATGGCGAAGAAGGCGGAAAGAGAAAATGTCATGGTAAGAATGGAAATGACATGATCATCAAGGTTCCGCAGGGTACTGTTATTAAGGATTTTGAAACCGGTAAGGTTATAGTCGATATGGCGGACAGAGAGGAACCTTTCACACTTCTAAAGGGAGGTCGTGGAGGTAAGGGAAATCAGCATTTTGCTACCAGTACCATGCAGGCTCCCCGATACGCCCAGCCGGGAGAGGCGGCTATAGAGAAGACGCTTTCTCTTGAGCTTAAAATGATAGCTGATGTAGGACTTGTAGGCTTTCCGAGCGTTGGTAAGTCAACACTTTTATCCAAGGTTTCAAATGCAAAGCCTAAGATTGCGGATTATCATTTTACAACACTGTCTCCAAATCTTGGTGTGGTTAGTCTTGGTGAAGGAAGAAGCTTTGTAATGGCGGATATTCCCGGAATTATCGAAGGTGCTGCTGAAGGTGTCGGGCTTGGCCTTGATTTCCTTAGACATATAGAAAGAACCAGAGTTCTTCTTCATATAGTGGATGCTGCTTCGGTTGAAGGCAGAGATCCAGTTGAAGATATAAAGGCCATTAATGCAGAGCTTGGTACCTACAGTAAACAACTGCTGGAAAGACCTGTTATTATTGTAGCTAATAAGCTGGATGTTCTTCCTCCTGAGGAAAGGGAAGAGGCGGTTCGTAAGATCAGAGAGGCAATGGGAGAATCAGTAAAGATCATGCCAATCTCCGCAGCAACCGGTGAAGGAGTAAAGGAGCTGCTGAACGAGGCCTATAATATGCTTCAGACAGCTCCGGATGATGTGATGGAATTTGCTCCTGAGATAAGCCTTGAAGAGTATGCCTCAAGGACGGTTGAGCTTCCATATACAGTTAGCAGGTCAGAGGATGAAGAGGGAGTCTTTATAGTTGAGGGACCTCGTATAGAGAAGATGCTCGGCTATACGAACCTTGAGGATAACAAGGGCTTCAAATTCTTCCAGGACTTTATGGCTAAGAATGGCATTATAGATGAACTTAAAGAGCTTGGAATAGAAGAAGGCGATACTGTAAGATTATATGGTTGGGAATTTGAATATTTAGAATAAAGGAGACTGAGATGACTACAAAAGACAGAGCGTACCTGAAAGGGCTTGCTCAGAATATTCAGCCGGTGCTTTCTCTTGGTAAATCAAGTCTGACACCGGAATTTGTTGAAGCGACCGCAGAAGCACTTAAGGCGAGAGAGCTTATAAAAATAAATGTTCTGAAGAACTGTCTGGATGATATAGGAACTCTTGCTATTACACTATCGGAGAGAACCAGATCTGAGGTGGTTCAGATCATTGGCAGAAAGATGGTTATTTATAAGAAGAATAATGAGAATCAGAAGATATTCCTGCCATCTGAAGGTGCCAAAGGGAAGACTAAGAAGTAAAGGTTCCGTTTTAGAGAATAATTTGTTTCAGAATATTTGGTTACGGAATATTTAGTTGCAGAATAATTAGTTACAAATAAGTGGTTACAGAATAATAAATTATAGAATTAGCAGTTATAGAAGGTATAGATGTATGGATGCTGTAAAAGATACCATAGCCATACTAGGTGGCTCCTTCAATCCTGTACATAGCGGTCATATTGAGATGGCGGTGGTGGCGCATGCTATGTATGATACGGATATTATACTTATGCCTAACAAAACAACCTATTATAAAGAAAATACTCCTTTTGTTTCGGATGAACATAGAATTGCCATGCTGGAAGCTGCTGTATCTGATTATCCGTATATGTCTGTCAGCACTATGGAGATTGACAGGGGCGGAGTCACTCATACGATTGATACCATAAGAGTATTTAAGCAGGAGGCTCCGGATAGAACCGTTTACTTTATAATTGGTGGAGACTCTCTGGAATGGGTTGACAGATGGGTGGATGCTGATGAGCTTCTCGCCAGTACTCATTTTCTTGCTGCTATAAGAGGAAAGACTGACAGAAGAAGGGCTATGGAAATAATAGATAGAATCAGCGCTGAACATCCTGCTTCTCATATATCCTTACTGGATATGAAGGATATACCTATATCATCTACCGATATTAGAAACAGTATCCGTGAAGGCAGGTCGATAAGGGGACTGGTACCGCAAAAGGTTGAAGAATATATTTATAGGAATGGATTATATCAGGGGAGATAACATTTAACCGTTTACTTTGTCTTGGATTTGTAAAGGAGACTTATATGGACAGAGCAGAAATGATTAAAAAGCTTAGATCTAAACTTACTGAAAAAAGATTTGTTCACTCTATAGGAGTTGAATATACGGCAGCTACCCTTGCGTTTAAGCATGGAGCTGATGTGGAAAAGGCGCGTGTGGCAGGACTTCTTCATGACTGCGCCAAGTGTCTTCCTGCTGATGAAAAGCTTAAAAAATGTAAGAAATACGGACTTCCTATCAGTAAAGTAGAGAAGGCGAATCCGGATCTTCTTCACGGAAAGCTTGGAGCCTACTTCGCAAAGGAAAAGTATGGGGTGTCTGATAAGGAGATATTATCAGCTATAACCTATCATACTACAGGTCATCCTGATATGTGCCTTCTGGATAAGATAATCTTTGTGGCTGATTATATAGAACCAAACAGACGTATGATCAGAGAGCTTACCGAGATCAGAAAAGAAGCCTATGAGGATCTGGATAAATGCATCATCCACATTCTGAAAAACACCCTGGAATATCTTGATACGGGAAGTGCGGTGATTGATGATATGACACAGAAAACCTATGAATTTTATGTGAGATGATTTTTGAGATGATTTTATTGTAGAAATAGTATTTATAGATCGATATTGTTTATAGATTAATATTGGTTATTGATTGATATTGTTTATAGATACGATATTATTTATAGAAATGGAGATACCATGGAAAAAGCTGATGTAATGGTTAAATGTGCCGTTGATGCTCTTCTGGATAAGATGGCACATGATGTTATAACACTGAAGGTTGGTGAGGTTGCAGTTATAACGGACTTCTTTGTTGTGGCAACTGCAAACAGTGTCTCTCAGCTTGATGCCATGATAGATGGTGTCGAAGAGGCAATGAGAGAATCTGACTACACATTGATTACCAGAGAGGGTAGATCTCAGTCCGGCTGGGTGCTGCTTGATTATGGTGAGATCGTTATACATTTATTTACAAAAGAGATGAGAGATTTTTATAATCTGGACGGAACCTGGAGGGATGCTCCCAAGCAGGTTTATTCATAAAGGTTTATTCATAAATTGATTGCTTGATTTATATTTTATGTAGTATAATGATACCTTGTTGTTACTATTCAAAGCTTATGCAACATAACAAAAACAACTGTTTGCAGTTTGTTTTTGTATTCTGAGTTACCTTGAATAGCAACACCTTGCTTTATTTATCAGGAGGTGGCTTAGTGTTTAGAGTGGTTAATGAATATATGGCAAAGCTCAGTATTATTACAGATGACTCGGTTAAGGCCTCTATGGATGAATATTTATCGAAGTGTGAGCTTGTAGATAATTATTGTATAAATATAAACTTCAACAGATATATAGTTGATATAAGGATGAAAAAGTACAGCGTTGACAATGCAGACAAGCTGTTTCGCGAATTTGTAAGTGCTACCGCATATCCTTATTCACATATTTCTGTCAGATATAATGAGGATGTGAGAGTAAGATACAGACTCTGTACCTGTAAAGAGAATAAAGAGGGAGTCTATATGGATGTTATCATATCCGGTTTAAAGTAATATTTAGGAGAAAAAATTTTGAGAGAAACTATGTTATCCACTCCGGAAGGAATACGTGATGTATATGGTCTGGAGTGCGAAAGAAAGCATTTCTGTATTGCCAGTATGCAGAAGGTTCTTCATCTTTATGGTTATAAGGATATAGAAACCCCAACCTTTGAATACTTTGGCATATTCAATTCTGATAAGGGCAGCGCACCTTCAAATGAAATGTATAAATTCTTTGATCGTGACAATAATACCCTGGTCCTTAGACCTGATTTTACCCCAAGTGTTGCAAGATGTGTTGCAAAGTATTTTGCAGAAGAGGAGCTTCCCATAAGACTCTGTTATCAGGGCAAAACCTTTGCCAGCATGAAGCTGCATCAGGGCAAGCTTTCTGAGATAACACAGCTTGGAAGTGAGCTTATAAATGATGACAGCTCTGCTGCTGATGCGGAGACCATTGCCTGTGTCATAGATTGTCTTCTTGCCAGCGGACTTACGAAGTTTCAGATAGAGATCGGCGAGGTTGATTTCTTCAAGGGACTTCTTGAGGATGCAGGGCTTGATGCACAGACAGAGGAAAGAATAAAGGATTATATACAGATAAAGAACTTCTTTGGTCTTACTGAATATATTTCTTCTCTGGATATACCGGAAAGTGTAAGACATAATCTGGATAATCTTTCAGGTCTTTTCGGTGGTGTAGATGTTCTGGACAGAGCTCTTGAGATGACTGAGAATCCTCGCACCAGAGAGGCACTGGACAGACTCCGTAAGGTATATAAAGCGCTTTCCTACTATGAGTATGAGAAGTATATAAGCTTTGATCTGTCAATGATCAATGGCTATGATTATTATACAGGAATAGTTTTCAGCGGTTATACCTATGAAACCGGAAATCCGATAGTAAAGGGTGGAAGATATAATACACTTCTGAAGCAGTTTGGCAAGGACGCTCCGTCTATTGGATTTTCTGTATATGTGGATGAGCTGATGAACAGTCTTATAAGACAGGATATTCCTTATGAGAAGAAAACTGATGCTGCTCTTATCGTCTATGTTATAGAGCACCAGGACAGTGCGCTGAGACTTGCCAAGAGACTCAGGGATAAGGGTGTTGTTGCGCAGCTTATCAGAAAATCAAAGAGACATGATACAGAAGAATATATGGATTATGCAGATAAATATGATGCCGGCAAGGTATATATACTTCTGGATGAAAAAAATGTACGCATCATCAGTGCTGACAGAAGTGTTGATGAAGAACGCAGTATAGAGTCTCTTGAATATTAGGAGGAAATAATGAGATATCTTACATTTGCTCTGGCGAAGGGAAGACTTGCAAAGGAAACCCTTAAGCTGCTGGAGAAGATTGGTATAACCTGTGATGAGATAAATGATCCCAAAACCAGGAAGCTGATATTTCAGAATGATGAGCTGGGATACAGATTCTTTCTTGCCAAGCCGAGTGATGTGCCTACTTATGTGGAATATGGTGTTGCTGATATAGGCGTTGTCGGAAGAGATACACTTCTTGAAGAAGGAAGAAATCTGTATG
>DGRT01000089.1 GCA_002391105.1 Lachnospiraceae bacterium UBA4381
CGGAGGCTTATAATCTGTTAATAGACAGAGCCTTTGATGAGATAAAGCTGAATACCAGACATTTTGCCAAGAGACAGCTTACCTGGTTCAGAAGGGAAAAGGATGTAATCTGGCTGAATAAGGATGAGCTGACGGAGGATGAGATAATCCAGAGGATAATTGATGATATCTGAAAACAAACTAATATAAACATAACTGGAAGATAATATCCTAAAGCAAACTATAATAAACATAACAGAAATATAATAATCTAAAGCAAACTATAATAAACATAACAGGAAGATAATAACCTATAGCAAACTATAATAAATATACAGGAAGATAATAATGGACGAATTAAAGAAGTATTATATGGAATGTGGTATATCTGAAAAGGTATATGATTATGCTGAGGAAATCGAAGCACGACTTAAGTCACGCTTTGACAAGATTGATAAGATTGCAGAATATAACCAGCTTAAGGTTCAGCAGGCTATGGCTAAGTGCCGTCTTGCTGAGGAACATCTGAGAGGTACTACAGGATATGGTTATAATGATTCCGGTCGGGATACATTAGAAAGAATATATGCTGAGGTATTTCATACAGAGGATGCGCTGGTAAGACAGCAGATAACCTGCGGTACCCATGCGCTTACTATCGCACTTTCGGCAATTCTGAGACCGGGAGACCAGATGCTCTCTATAGCCGGAAAGGTATATGATACTCTTCAGGGTGTTATCGGTGTCCGTCCGGAGAAGGGCTGTCTTGCTGAATATGGTATAACCTATAATCAGGTTGATCTTCTGGACGACGGTTCATGGGATTATGATGGAATTAAGATGGCGCTGAATGATAGGGTAAAGCTCGTTGAGATCCAGAGGTCCAAGGGATATGATACCAGACCTTCGCTGTCTGTAGAAGCAATCGGAGAAGCTATAAGGTTTGTAAAGAGCATCAGACCGGATGTTATAGTAATGGTGGATAACTGTTATGGTGAGTTTGTTGAAACCATAGAGCCCTCTGATGTAGGTGCGGATATGGTAGTCGGCTCACTTATTAAAAATATCGGTGGCGGACTTGCTCCAATAGGTGGATATATCTGTGGGACAAAAGCCTGTATCGAATTATGTGCTGCCAGACTTATAACTCCCGGAATAGGTAAAGAGGTTGGAGCCTCCCTGGGAGTGACTGCCCAGTTTGCAGAGGGACTGTTCCTCGCTCCTACGGTTACAGCCGCTGCCCTTAAGGGTGCTATATTTGCGGCAAATGTATATGAAGGTCTTGGCTTTAAGGCGATTCCTGATTCCAAGGAAGAAAGGTATGACATTATTGAAGCGGTAGAACTTGGAAAACCGGAGCTTATAGAGGCATTTTGCGAAGGGATCCAGGCGGCAGCTCCGGTTGACAGCTATGTAAAGCCTGTTCCCTGGGCTATGCCGGGGTATGATTCGGATGTCATCATGGCAGCCGGTGCATTTGTCTCAGGAGCTTCCATAGAGCTTTCTGCTGATGCCCCTATGAAAGAGCCTTATGCTGTATATTTTCAGGGAGGACTTACTTATCCGCATGCAAAGCTGGGAATAATGATGTCCCTTCAGAAAATTATAGAAAAAAACCTTATAGTATGGTAATATAAATTAGTTTGGTCTAAATATTTCAAATCCTATTTTGTGTATAAATGAGGCATAAATACGACAGAACAGGAGATGAAATGAAAGAAAAGATTAAAAACAGAAAAGCAGTTACAAATTTGAAGATCAGTGATATGGACATTCCTGAAAAGCCTGTCGAGAAGCTGATGGAGCATGGAGCAGCTTCACTCTCGGATGCGGAACTTCTGGCTATCATACTGAGATGCGGAACCAGGGACATGAATGTTATAACCCTGTCCCAGCTTATCCTGAACAGTCATCCGGTATATAAAGGTCTTCGTGGTCTTAATTACAGGGATATATACAGTCTGATGGATATCCCCGGAGTAGGGAAGACCAAGGCGTGTCAGATCCTTGCACTTACAGAAATATCCAGACGAATAGCTTCCGAAACTGTAAGACAGAGCACTGAAATGAACAGTCCTTCTGATATTGCTGATTATTTTATGGAACAGGTCAGATATCTGACTAAAGAAAGAGTCTATGCTGTATTCTTAAGTTCCTCTATGGAATATCTTCATAAGATTCTCATATCTGAGGGAAGCATAGACAGATCGATAGTTTCGACCAGAGATATATTTCACGAAGCTCTCAAGGTAAATGCCCGCTATGTGGTGGTTTTGCATAATCATCCGTCCGGCAATCCTGAGCCCAGTGACATGGATATACTTGTGACCTCCAGACTGTATAAGCTGGGAGAAAGTCTGGGAGTAGATCTTCTGGATCATATTATTATAGGTGATGGCATATATTTCAGTTTTAAAGAACATGAAGAAATATGGGATAGACTATGAAGTTTGATAACAAAAAAGATATAAGTCCTAAATATATTCTTATAGTACTGAGCGTTATCTGCATAGCGCTTGTTATTCTTTCTGCATTTTTCCCGAATGTGCTAAAGCCTGTCAGAGAAGTTACCGGAATAGTTATAACTCCTCTGCAGCAGGGAGTCAGCAATGTAGGACATTTTGTAGAAGAAAAGCTCAGTGTATTTGGAGATATCAAAGAGCTTAAAGAGGAAAATGAAGAGCTGAAAACTACAGTTGACGATCTTAGTAATGAGCTGTCCCGTAGAGAGGCAGAGCTTGTAGAGCTTCAGACACTTAGAGATATGTACTATCTGGATGAGCTTTATCCTGATTATGATAAGACTGTAGCAAGAGTATTCTCGGTTAATTCTTCCGGATGGTTCAATGATTTCTATATTGATAAGGGGCTTAATGATGGAATCTATGAAGGCTGTAATGTCTTATGTGACGACGGCCTTCTTGGTATTGTTATAGAGTCCTATAGTGATTACGCCAGAGTAAGAGCAATAATAGATGACAGGGCAAGTGTAACCGGTGAGATCGGCTCCAGTGGTTATATATGCAATATCGAAGGCAGTCTTCAGACTATGAGTGAAGGCTATCTGATAGCCTCAAATATAGATAAGAATGCGCTTGTATCCGAAGGTGACAGGGTTGTTACCTCCAGTGTATCTGACAGATATCTGTATGGAATAACCATAGGCTATGTAACTAGTGTAGAGCAGGATTCGAATAATCTTACTCAGACTGCACATATAACTCCAACAGTTAATTTTACTGATATCAAAGATGTAATGATCATTCTTGATCGTAAACAGGAAGTGAACTACTAATGCGTAGAGTTATTACTATATTTATATTGATAATAATATCTTTTCTGCTTCAGAGTGTTCTTTTTTCCTTTGACAATATCAGAGGCTTCGCACCTGATCTGCTGATGATACTGACCATGTCCTTTGCTGTCATGCGAGGACGGAGAGAAGGACTCATAACCGGTTTTATATGCGGTTTTCTTTATGATATTTTCTTTGGAACACTCATAGGTCCCTACAGCTTTTTATTTATGATAATCGGATATCTGAATGGAGCCTTCCATAAGGACTTCCTTATGGAGGATATTATGATGCCTGTTATCATTATTGCTGTTGATGAAGCATTTTTTAATATCGTTCAATATATTCTGTTCTTCTTATTAAGGAACAGAACAAGCATTGCATTTTATTTTATTCATATCATTCTGCCACAGGTGTTTGCCACTGTGCTTGCAACCATCATAATATACAGATTCCTGGTATGGATTAATAAATATCTTAAAAAGCGGGTAGAAGAGAGTGAAAATAATTAAAGAATTCTTCCTTAATCTTAAGGAAATTGTTCTTGAATATGTCAGCAGCAGAGTGTTCCCTGTAACACTTCTTATTCTTGTACTCTTCGGACTGCTTATCAATCGTCTGTTTGTCATTCAGATAGAACAGGGTGAGAGCTACAGTGAGAGCTTTGAAGTCAAGTCCGAAAAAACTCTGAGTGTCAATTCCATCAGAGGAAATATCTATGATGTAAACGGCAACCTTCTTGCCTATAACGAGATATCCTACACACTGACCTTTGGTAACAGTACAGCACTTCCGGATATGGCAAAGAGTATGAGTATATCCGAAAATGTTCTTAAAAACAGAATTATCTACAATACTTTATGTATTCTCAGAAATAATGGAGACAGGATAGATACATCCTTCAGAATTGACTATAAAGATGGCGAGTATAAATTCAATGTTTCAGGCAGCTCGCTCAAGCTTTTCCTTAAGGATGTTTATGCAACCACCATGACTGATCTTACCGAAGAGCAGTTAAATGCAACTCCCAAGGAGGTTGTTTACTATCTGAGAGAGCTGTTTGAAATAACTAATGAATATTCGGAAGAGGATGCCATGATCATCCTTGCCTGCAGATATAATCTGTGGTTAAACCGTTTCCAGCAATATGTACCTGTGGAAATAGCACATGATATATCTGAGAAGAGCCGTTCTGCAATAACCGAGAACAGGGATAATCTTCTTGGAATGGATATAATAGTGGATTCCAGCAGGCATTATAATGATGCGAAGTATTTTGCTCATATCATCGGATATGTTGGAAAAGCCTCCCAGGAAGATATAGATTACTTCAATGAAGAACTTGGAGAAAAAAAGTATGACAGTAATGATGTGGTAGGCAAATCCGGTATCGAAAGAAAGTATGAAACCTATCTTCATGGAACCGATGGAGAGCAGACTCTTTTCGTGGATAATCTTGGAAAGGTTCTCGAAGTCACCAAGGATACTCCATCTATCGCCGGTGACGATATATATCTTACCATTGATGCCGATCTTCAGAAGTATTGCTATGATATGCTGGAGAAAGAGATAGCTTCAATCCTTGCCTCCAAGATTCTGAATGTTGCTTCCGTATCAAAGGATAATCCTGATAAAGCCATGGCTATTACAGATGTATATGCGGCATTTTTCAATAATAACCAGATCAGCATAAAGAAGATGGCTGAACCGGGCGCAACAGAGCTGGAAAAAAATATATACGCAAACTATACCCAGAGACTTGAGACAACACTGGATACTGTAGATGGTCTTCTGACAACCAATCCTGTAGAGCTTAAGAATCTTTCGGCAGAATATCAGGATTACTGTGAATATATCTGCGAAATGCTCAGCTCTAACGGAATCTATGATACAACAGTCGTAAATCATAATTCTGAGGAATTTCTTAACTATATTACTGACAAATCCACACTTCAGGATTTTCTCAGATATCTGATCAGGATAGAGGCTATAGATATAACTTCTATAGAAGAAGAAAATAAGTATTATGACTCGGACGAGATATATACCACTCTCATAAATTATATTATAGAATATCTTGAGGATGATCCGGATTTTAATAACCGTATGATCAATAATATGATACGGGAGGGCTCCATATCCAGCTATGATGTAGTAAGTCTCCTGTATGATCAGGGCATACTGAATAAAGAGGGCGATAAGGAATATGAAGCCTTTATGAGCGG
>DGRT01000155.1 GCA_002391105.1 Lachnospiraceae bacterium UBA4381
CTTCCTGCCACAAGGTTCTTCGCATGTCTGAAAATATCGGCCATTTTTTCAAGCAGCTTATATATATCAGCTCCAATCTCTTCAGATTCCACATTTTCAGCAGCAGTTCTTATAATAACTCCGGGCTTTGCACTAAATATACTATCATCAAATGACTGAAGACAGTCCTGTGCCACCTTCTTTAATCTGTCCCTTACATCAATATCGTGCACACTCTTGGATATGCCGATCTGACCTGTCATATTTAATATCGCATAGTCACCCTTCAAAGTGATATTTGCTGTCGCAACGCCTTTTTTGTTGTCATAAGGCTCTCTGGAAATCTGCACCAGCAGCTCATCACCAGCCGCAACCTTTTTTGAAGAACCATGATATAAAAATATATTCTTATCATCATTTTCAGTAAGCGAATAGTAATAATAATCATCAAGACCTACATTCAAAAAAGCCACATTGATAGAAGGAACTATACTAACCACCTTGGCTGTATATATCGAATCCACCTCACTACTGTCAGAAACCGGAAAGAGCTTAACTAATCTTTCATCTTCAAATAGGAATCCGTAATCCTTTGATCTATATTCAGTTATGATATATTTTGCATTCATATAGTCTGACCATATTAGTTTTTAAATGAATGAACCGGTGCCGGAATCCGTCCTGCTCTGTTAACGAATCCCTCACAACTGTACTGATTAACCGGCATTACCGGAGCCTCGCCCAGAAGACCTCCAAATACAGCTCTGTCTCCAACCTTCTTACCGGCAATCGGCATGATTCTTACAGCAGTTGTCTTCTGGTTTATCATACCGATAGCCATTTCATCTGCTATGATTCCGGAGATTGTAGCAGCAGACGTATCTCCCGGAATAGCAATCATATCAAGACCCACTGAGCAGACACAGGTCATAGCTTCCAGCTTCTCAAGAGTAAGAGCACCAGCCTCTACTGCATTTATCATACCCTGATCCTCGGATACGGGGATAAATGCACCTGATAAACCTCCAACATATGAAGAAGCCATAATGCCACCCTTCTTAACCTGATCATTCAAAAGTGCAAGTGCCGCAGTTGTACCCGGCGCACCAGCATACTCAAGCCCCATCTCACAGAGGATATCCGCTACCGAATCACCAACAGCAGGTGTAGGTGCAAGTGACAGATCAACGATTCCAAACGGAACTCCCAGCTTTTCGGAAGCCACTTTGGCAACAAGCTGACCAACTCTGGTTATCTTAAATGCTGTCTTTTTTATAGTCTCACAGAGAACCTCGAAGCTTTCCCCTCTTACCTGTTCAAGGGCTGTCTTTACAACTCCCGGACCTGAAACACCTACATTTATGATAGTATCAGCTTCTGTCACTCCATGAAAGGCACCTGCCATGAAAGGATTATCATCCGGAGCATTGCAGAATACAACAAACTTTGCGGTTCCGAAGCTGTCTCTGTCCTTTGTCAGTTCTGCTGTTTCTTTTATCTTCTGACCAATAAGTCTGACGGCATCCATATCGATTCCGGTCTTGGTTGAACCGCAATTGACAGATGAGCATACAAGCTCAGTGGATGCCAGAGCTTCAGGTATCGACTCAATCAGAAGTCTGTCAGCAGGTGTCATTCCCTTTGAAACGAGAGCCGAATAACCTCCGAGAAAGTTTATGCCGACAGTAGCGGCAGCTCTGTCCAGAGTCTTTGCAATCTTTACATAATCCTCTGTATTTTTACATACAGAACCACCGATAAGTGAAACCGGTGTAACCGAAACCCTCTTATTAACTATAGGAATCCCGTACATGGAGGTAATCTCCTCGCCTGTTTTTACGAGATCCTTCGCCTTTTCCGTTATCTTCCTGTATATTCTGTCACAGGTATCATCAACATCTGTTCCGACACAGTCCAGAAGACTAATACCCATAGTAATAGTACGAACATCAAAGTTCATACGCTGTATCATTTCATTAGTTTCCAATACTTCATCAAGAGTAATCATATATAAAACCTCTGGTAATTATTTTCTATAAGCTTTTATTCCTTCGCAGGACTTCTCTTTTATTAGATACGATGCATCATCTGGAATATTTCTTCCTTCTGTGCCTTTATCTGAACTCCGATTTCTTCTCCCAGACTCTTCAGCTCACTCGCAAGCTCTTCATGCTTTTTAAGGGATGCAGATGTATCAACCAGCATCATCATATTAAAATACCCCTGCATGGTAGTCTGGGTAATGTCATTAATATTAATATTATTACTTGCAAGATAATTACAAACCTTGGCAATAATACCTACAGTATCTTTTCCTACAACAGTTATAATGGTTCTTTCCATAATATATTTCCTCCATAAACAAAGTTTAAACAATATAGAGCTCGCTTGTTATATATCTTGGAGCAACAGCAAGACCTATCTCACCGGGATCATTTATGATGTCACTCCCCATCAGTTCATTCTTAACCGCCTGAAGAGCAAGATCCGGATAATTGTTTTTATCAGAAAGATGTCCCAGCAGGGTATATCTTAATCTGGGACTAAGAAGCTGTCTGATAAGCCTTCCGGATGCTTCATTGCACAGATGCCCTTTACTGCCAAGTATTCTCTGCTTAAGAGGATAAGGATACTCGCCCGCCTCAAGCATCCGGACATCATGATTTGCCTCTATGACCATAGCATCACTTTCAGACAGAAAGTCTATAATGCTGTTATCATATACTCCAAGGTCTGTCGCAACAGATACCTTCCTGCCATTACACTCAAAGCTGTAGCATACCGGATCTGCGGCATCATGGGATATGGCATGGGAGCTGACCATAATATCTCCTACCAGAACGGATGCGCCGGAACGTATAGGTCTGAGAAGATTATAATCAAATACCCCAAGACTTCTGCACTGCATTATCCCATCAATAGTTCCATAGGTTGCATATATTGGAATATTATATTTTCTGGAAATAACGCCCAGTCCCTTTATATGATCTATATGTTCATGAGTAATGAAAATGGCATCAAAGGAAGTATCCTTTATTCCAACCTTTTCGGCAACCTCCTTTACTCTCTTGGCTGCTATCCCGACATCAAGAAGTATAGAAGTAGTATCACTCCCTATAAATATAGAATTACCAGAGCTTCCACTGGCAATAGTCATCAGCTTCAAATATTAATCTCCATTTCCTATTTATAATACAGCCTTGTGACTCTTATCCTTAGGTCTGTAGCCCTTTTCATCAAGAACCTTCATTATCTTATCCTTATGCTCAGGTCCAAATGCCTCTATAGTGATAATAAGCTCAACGGCAGCATTTCTATTAAGCGATACAAACTGATTATGCTCCAGCTCGATAATATTACCCTGAAGCTCAGCTATTATCTGAGAAACCTTTACAAGTTCTCCCGGCTTATCCGGAAGAAGAACTGATACGGTAAATATACGGCTTCTGGCAACAAGTCCATGCTGAACAACAGAAGAAAGCGTAATAACATCCATATTTCCTCCGGATATTATTGCTGCAACCTTCTTTCCTTCAGGCTTCAGATGCTTAAGAGCAGCTACCGTCAGAAGTCCGGAGTTCTCAGCAATCATCTTATGATTCTCTATCATATCAAGAAATGTCACTATAAGCTCACTGTCTTCAACAGTAATAATCTCATCAATATTTTTCTGGATATATGGGAATATCTTTTCACCGGGAGTTTTTACAGCCGTACCATCTGCGATAGTATTGACACTTTCCAGCGTAGTCACCTTCTTGTTTTTTAGAGAAGCCTTCATACAGGCAGCTCCTGCAGGCTCTACACCAATAACCTTGATTGAAGGATTGAGCATCTTGGCAAGAGAAGCAACTCCGGTTGCCAGACCGCCTCCTCCGATAGGAACAAGAATGATATCGATAAACGGCTGCTCCTTGAGAATCTCCATTGCAACTGTGCTCTGACCAGTGGCTACATCCAGATCATCAAAAGGATGGATAAAGGTATATCCCTTTTCCTCGGCAAGCTTCAGTGCATATTCGCAGGATTCATCATATACATCTCCGTAAAGAATAACCTCAGCCCCGTATCCCTTTGTCCTGTTAACCTTAATCAGCGGAGTTGTTGTAGGCATTACAATAGTTGCCTTTACACCATATGCTCTCGCAGCATAGGCAACACCCTGTGCGTGATTTCCGGCTGATGCTGTAATAAGACCTCTCTGTCTTTCCTCATCAGAAAGCTGACTGATCTTATAATATGCACCTCTTATCTTATATGCGCCTGTAAGCTGCATATTTTCCGGCTTTAGATATACCTTGTTTCCGGTGATATTACTAAAGTATTCACTTTCTATAAGACCGGT
The DNA here is from genome assembly GCA_002391105.1 of Lachnospiraceae bacterium UBA4381. Classification (GTDB taxonomy): domain Bacteria; phylum Bacillota; class Clostridia; order Lachnospirales; family Lachnospiraceae; genus Eubacterium_Q. The sequence continues at coordinate 4,325 of DGRT01000155.1, forward strand.
ATTACGAGCCACCTTTGAAACTATTTCATAAGCCTCTTCACATTTTTCTCTTGTTATCATATCTTCCCTCTATTCTCTCGTATGTAAAACTAAAATAAATCCCGTATGTTATATGATTTTAAAATATACTTAAAATATACACTTCACGCTATATTTTATGAGGAGCATCCAAGCATTGCAAAACGGATATCAGTATAATATCAATCTTCATTGCTGACAGCTTCGGCCATAATTTCCTCATCTGATTTAAGATCAAAATCAGCAAAAAGTGCATTTATATATTCATCAGGATCAAACTTCTGCAGATCATCTATCTTTTCGCCAACTCCGATATATTTAACCGGCACCTTCAGCTCTGACTGAATAGCAACCGCTATACCGCCCTTGGCTGTTCCGTCAAGCTTGGTAAGAATGATACCATTTATCTCAGTAACAGTTGAGAACTGTCTTGCTTGTTCCAAAGCATTCTGTCCTGTAGAACCATCCAGAACTATCATGGTTTCTACATAGCATTCCGGATATTCTCTGCTGATGACCTTCCTCATCTTTGCCAGCTCATCCATAAGGTTCTTCTTATTATGAAGACGTCCGGCAGTATCTATCAGAGTAAGATTGGTCTTTCTTGCCTTTGCAGCCTTTACAGCATCATAAACAACTGCTGATGGATCAGCGCCTTCGCTCTGGGCAATGATATCAACTCCTGCTCTTTCAGCCCAGGTACGAAGCTGTTCTATGGCGCCTGCCCTGAAGGTATCTGCCGCAGCAACTATTACGCTTCTGCCCTGTGATTTATACTGTGCAGCAAGCTTACCAATAGATGTAGTCTTGCCAACGCCGTTAACACCTATGATAAGCATTACAGTTTTGGCGTCCTCAAAGCAGTAGGCATTATCAGGAACATGCATCTGGTCACGAAGACTGTTCATAACCAGCTCTTTACATTTTTCTGCATCCTTAAGTCCCAGTTCCTCCACCTTTTCTCTAAGATCATCAATTACCCTTTCGGTGGTTTCAAAGCCCATGTCTGCCGATATAAGAGTCTCCTCCAGTTCGTCATAGAAGTTATCATCTATTTCAGAGGCTTTGAAAACATTTGCTATACTGTTACTTGTTTTTCTAAGCCCTTCCTTTAATCTTTGAAAAAATCCCATATAATTTCTCCTTATAATAATCCGTTGCAGGCCACAACGCCTGTCTATGCACCGTTTGACAGGCAAATTAAAGCTTCGTCATCTCCAATATAACGTTCACAGAATAACCGGACTAATCATCCAGCTTATCTTCTATAAGATTTACGGATACAAGAGTAGATACACCCTTCTCCTGCATGGTTATACCATACAGACGGTTTGCTGCCTCCATAGTTCCTTTTCTATGAGTGATAACAACAAACTGTGTATGATCAGTAAGCTTATCCAGGTATTTGGCAAATCTGCTTACATTTGAATCATCCAGCGCCGCTTCAATCTCATCCAGAAGACAGAACGGTGACGGCTTGAGACTCTGAATGGCAAACAGCAGACTTATGGCTGTAAGACTCTTCTCACCACCGGAAAGCACCATCATATTCTGAAGCTTCTTTCCCGGTGGCTGGGCATTAATTATGATACCTGTTTCCAGAAGATTCTCTTCATCTACAAGTATAAGGCTTGCCTTACCACCACCAAAAAGCTCTTTGAATACTTTATTAAATGTAACCTGTATATCTTTGAATTTCTGAGCAAAGGTCTCCTTCATCTGTCTGTCAAGATCATTTATGATATCTCTAAGATTATCCTCAGCCTTCAGAATGTCATCCCTCTGACCGGACAGGAAATCATATCTCTCAGAAACCTCTTTAAATTCTTCGATGGCATTTACATTTACATCACCAAGACTCTTCAGCTTCTGCTTTACGATATTCATTTCCTTCTTTAGCTCAGCCGGATTATCATAGTCTTCGGTTTTAAGAAGCTCGGCAGAACTATAGGTAAGTTCATACTCTTCCCACATATAGTTGGAAACCTTATCCTTCTCCTCCTCCAGCTTTTCTATCTGAAGCTTCAGAGTATAGGCTGATTTTTCCAGACCATTTATTTCAGAAGAAAGCTTCTCACGGCGTTCAAAGAAATCCTTATGAGTTCTGTTTATCTCATCCTTTTCTCTGGTATAGCCCTCCAGTCTGACAAGCTCATCAGCGATAGCCTTATCATTATCCAGCTTCTGTGTCTCCAGAGTTTCCATTTCCTGATTCAGCTTCTTAACATTTTCCGAGTTGTCGCTAAGTCTTCTTCTGGCATTTTCCTTTTCCTTCTCAAACTCAGATATATCAAACGTTACTCTGTTAACATCACTATCAACGTGGCTCAGATCCTGTCTGATTTCAGCCAGCTTCAGGTTAATGTCAGAAAGCTTATCCTCTACAGCATGCTTCTCATCACGTTTATTACCTAGCTCGACTTCAAGTCTGGATATAAGCTCCTGCTTCTCATTTATAGCATCCTTATGCTGTTTTCCTGTATCAAAAAGCTCTTTTTTATTGTTCTCAATCTGTACAACCTGATTATCAATATCCGTATTCTCTTTTTTAATGTCAGCGAAGCTTTTACTTATGGCAGCCAGCTTTTCGTTTATATTTTTCAGGCTGACAGACACAGAACTGTAATCTATCTCCATCTTTTGAATCTGGGATGTAAGACTCTGCCTTTCCTCTCTTAAGGTCTCTCTTCTCATGGTAAGAGTTGCATCCTCTTCCCTCGCCTTGCGGAGAAGATTATTAGTCTCACCGATAGAGCTCTGAATATCCTCCAGCTCACGTTTTCTTCCCAGCAGATTACTGGAGTTTCTGTAAGCACCACCGGACATGGCGCCACCGGGATTGATAAGCTCTCCGCTTGGTGTTACAAGTCTGAGTGTCTGATTATATTTTCTGGCAAGACTTATGGCTGTATCAATATTTTCAACCACTATACTTCTGCCCAGAAGGCTCACAACGATGCCTTCATACTTTTTATCCGCCTTAACAAGCTTTGATGCAACACCGATAACACCCTTTTCTCTCAGCACATCCGGGTTTACATTTCCTCTTCTGGTAACACTTGTTATAGGGAGAAATGTAGCTTTACCCAGCTTATTCTGTCTAAGATAAGCTATCATCTGCTTTGCAGTTTCCTCGTCCTCAGTTACAATATTCTGGATACTGGAACCAAGAGTTGTTTCGATGGCAGTTTCATATTCCTTTTCAACAGAGATAATATCGGCAACAACACCTATTACCTTTTTATTGCTGCCTCTATGCTCCATTACACTCTTGATGCTTTGTCCATAGCCTTCATATCTTTCTGTAAGATTGCGAAGGCTTTCATATCTGGACTGAAGACCTATTACAGTCTGAGTGTATTTCTGTATTTCATTCTTAACAGTTGTTCCTCTGTCGGAAACCTGACGGAGCTCGGTTTCACATTTGGATAGCTTTTCTCTATTGGTACGCAGGCTTTCTTCCAGAGATGTATGCTGTGTATCGAGGATTTTCTTCTCAGAAGTAAGCTTCTCCTCTTCACTTTTATTGGATAGCAGCCTCGACTTAAGCTCTGTACGTCTCAAATTAATACTTTCAAGCATAGTATCATATCTTGCTATCTTTCCCTTGAGGCTTCCTTCTATGCTGACTCTTTCAAATATATCCGACTTCGCCGCATCTATCTCACCGGCTATTCCCTGTTCTTCCTGTTCCTTGTTTATTCTTTCCCTGTCCAGCTCATCAGCAGCTTTTTTTCTCTTACTTTCTTCTTCAGAGATAGCCTTCTTATTAGCCAGAAAACCATCCAGTTCCTTTTCCAGTTCAGATTTTCTTTTTTCAAAGCGTTCAATCTGGGCGTTAATCTCAGCGCTGATAACATCCTGTGAGCTGATCTTCTGCTTTATAACACGGATCTCACCATCTGAATGTTCATTTTCCAGATTCTTTTTATTTATGACATCCTTTGCATTATCCATCTTTTGATTCAGCTCTTCGAGAGTTTCTTCAAGTCTGTCATATTCTGTTTTGGTATAATCGAATTCTTCCTGCAGTCTTTGGATCTCTGCCTCTGTGATATCCAGATTCTCCTTATTTTCATCCAGCTTATCACGTACCTTATCTACCTCCAGAAGAAAGGAATTGATATCCAGAGTCTTCTGTCTAGCCTTCAGCTCAAGATATACTGCTGCCTTCTCCGACTGCTTACGAAGAGGCTCTATACGTTCCTCAAGACCGGAAATGATATCATTTACCCTGTCGAGATTAACATGCTCTGCTTCCAGTCTCTTCTCTGTAAGCTGTTTGTTCTTTTTATATTTAACTATACCTGCAGCTTCATCAAAAAGAGCTCTTCTGTCATCAGGCTTATCAGAAAGGATTCTTTCTATCTGACCCTGTCCTATAATGGAATAACCCTCTTTACCGATACCTGTATCGAAAAACAGGGAAGTAATATCCTTAAGTCTTGTTACATTTCCATTTAACAGATATTCACTTTCTCCGGATCTGTAAACACGTCTTGCCACAGTAACCTCGTTATAATCTATGGCAAGGGCATGATCAGAATTGTCAAAGGTAATTGCAACATAAGCCGCTGCCTGAGGCTTCCTGAGCTCTGTTCCGGCAAATATTACATCCTCCATCTTGGAGGATCTTATCTTTGATGCACTCTGCTCACCCAGAACCCAACGTACAGCATCGGCTACATTACTTTTTCCGGAACCATTCGGGCCTACTATACCGGTTATTCCCTTTTCAAACCTGAAATCTATCTTATTAGCAAAAGATTTAAAACCATTTACTTCTATACTCTTTAAATACATAATTTTTCCTTTGATTTTTAATCCATCTATTTAAGCTCATCCTCAAGATTAAGAGCAATAATAGTCTGATGTGCCGCAACCTGCTCAGCCATTTTCTTTGTAGGACCAACGCCCTCTTCATAGTTTACACCATCTATCATCGCTATAGATCTGTAGATCCTGTTATGCTCCGGTCCTGTAATTCCCAGAAGCTTATACTCCAGCTTCTGACCTCTTGCCTGGGCATACTCCTGAAGGATAGACTTGGCATCGTAGAATCTTGAACGATGTTCTATATCATTCAGAAGAAATCTGTTGATATACTTTTCCGCCTCTTCCATTCCACCATCAAGAAAAATCGCTCCCAGAACAGACTCAAAAAGATCACACAGAATAGAAGGTCTGTCTTTACCTCCGGTCAGCTCTTCTCCATGACTGAGATACAGATAATCTCCAAAGCCATTTTCCTTTGTAATCTGCGACAGGGTATATTCGCAGACCAGACTTGCACGCAGCTTCGTAAGCTCTCCTTCTGTTTTTTCGGGGTATTTGAGAAAGAGCTCTTTACTTGAAACAAACTGAAGTATTGCATCTCCCAGAAATTCATATCTTTCATAGGAGATAAGCCCTTCACGCGACTCATTTGCATAGGATTTATGTCTGAAGGCTGTATCCAGATGCGAGATATCCTTGAAATGATATCCAATTATCTTTTCAAATTCTGTATAATCATTTTTCTTCATAGTCTTCAAATCCCTTGATAATCTTTCCATTTACATCATTTTCCACGAAATTAACACACTGTCTTATAGAGGATATAACCTCTCCCTCTTTAGAATTACCATGAATCTTGACTACAAGACCTTTAAGTCCAAGAAGTGGTGCTCCTCCCTGATCAGAGGCATCAAATCTTTTAAGAGTATTCTTCATACTGCTCTTTATCAACATAGCACCGAGCTTACTCTTAAATGAAGATAAAAATGCACTCTTCAGTTCCTTTAGCAGCATCTTGGAAAGACCTTCATACAGCTTGATTATAGTATTTCCAACAAAACCATCCGCTACAATGACATCAGCCTTTCCATATGGAATGGCTCTGGATTCTATATAACCGGTAAAATTGATGATATTACTTTCTTTAAGAAGCGGATATGTAGCCTTGATCTGGGCATTTCCCTTTTCTTCTTCTGTACCAATATTAGCAAGAGCAACTCTTGGATTCTTTATGCCACATACGGATTCCATATATATAGAACCCATTTCAGCAAACTGAAGAAGTACCTCCGGCTTAACATCCACATTGGCACCACAGTCCAGGAGAAGAGCCGGTTCAGCAGAGGTTGGAAGCAGATGAGCCAGCGGTGTTCTCTTAACTCCCTTAGCCCTTCCAACTATAAACTGACCGCCTGCCAGTATAGCTCCTGTACTTCCTGCTGAAATAAATGCATCTGCCTTTCCGTCTTTAACTAGGGTTAGTCCAACAACCAATGAAGAATCCTTCTTCTGTCTGACAGCATTTACAGGAGACTCATTAGGGCTTATCTCCTCTGTAGCGTTAACAACTTCTATTCTTTCCCTGTCATATTCATATTCCTTAAGATAATCCCTGATTTCATTTTCATGTCCAACCAGAAATATCTTAACATTTTCATACTTTTTAGTACCTTCAACGGCACCCTTTACTGTGAAAGCAGCACCATTATCTCCGCCAATAGTATCAATAACAATGTTGATCATTTTTTCTCTCCAGATAATAATTATAGTATGTAAATCAAAAGCATCACTAAATGCATCTATGACAAAGTAAGCGATGTAACCCGCTTCATTCAAGTCAGATATGCAACTTATATATTTTAGTCTAATTAAAAGTATAATGCAACAAAAAAAGCAGGCATAAACCTGCTTTCCTGTTTCATTATTATGTTCTCTCGAATATTAACCTACAGAGATAATCTCCTTCTGGCCATAAGAACCACAATTCTTACAAACTCTATGAGGCATCGTGAGTTCTCCACACTTAGGACACTTAACAAGATTAACAGCGCTCATCTTCCAGTTTGCTCTTCTCTTGTTACGTCTTGCCTTAGAAATCTTACCCTTTGGACAAATTGACATCTCGGAAACACCTCCTCTTCTAATAATTGGGTTCAAAACCACACTTGACCCATTATAATGATTAAGTATAAGCTTGTCAACTTATTTTTTTACAAACTTCATTAAGTGTTATTTTATATACTTCACTTGTGCTATATTTAACAAACTTCAACAGTGTTATTCTTTACAAACTTTACTGGTGTCTATAATACATCTCCAGCATAATTTAAAATATGCAAATCTGACAATGCTTTTTGAGACCATTTTGGGCCTCGGCGCTTAGCGATTCAGCTATCGACGAAGGAGATGGCTGAGAGCTTAGCGAGCGAAGCGGCCGCTAGGGGCGCCCAAACTGAGCGAAAGCGATGTCGAAAAAAGTATTCGTCAGATTGCATATCAAAGTCTGTTTAATATCCCCTTATTTAATCAGTTCAAGTGTCTCTCTTGCGATTGTAAGCTCTTCATTAGTTGGGATAACCACAACCTTAACCTTGGAATCAGGTGTAGATATAACAGCCTCACTACCATGTGTAGCATCATTAACAGCATCATCAACCTCTATACCAAGATATGAGAAGTTCTCAAGTATAGCTTTTCTGGCTCTGTTGTCATTCTCACCAACACCGGCTGTAAATGCTATAACATCAACACCATTCATTGATGCTACATAGCTTCCGATGATCTTAACTGCGCTATATACAAATGTATCAAATGCCACCTTGCACTTTGCATCACCGGCATCAACTCCGGCATTGATATCACGCATATCTCCGGATTTTTCTGACAGTCCCTGAAGACCTGACTGCTTATTCAGGATATTCAGAACCTCATCAACCGACTTATCCTCTTTATTTGCAATATACTGAATAATAGCAGGATCAATGTTACCACTTCTAGTAGCCATTATCATTCCTTCAAGTGGTGTAAGACCCATAGATGTATCAACTGATTTTCCGCCCTGAACAGCAGTAATACTTGCACCACCACCTATATGACATACGATAACCTTGGAATCCTGAACAGGCTTATCAGCATATTTGGCAGCAATCTTTGATACATAGCTGTGGCTGGTTCCATGGAAGCCGTAACGACGAACCTTGTATTTCTCATAATAGCTGTAAGGAATACCATAGATATAAGCCTTCTCCGGCATAGTCTGATGGAAAGCAGTATCAAAGGTTACACACTGAGGCGTATCCGGCATAAGCTTCTGGCAGGCTCTGATACCAAGAAGATTTGCAGGATTGTGAAGAGGTGCAAGATCAGAGCACTCCTCTATCTTCTTTATGACATCCTCATCTACAACCACTGATGAGCTGAAATACTCACCACCATGAACTACTCTATGTCCTACAGCATCAATCTCGGCAAGAGAACTGATTGCTCCATCCTCCGGACTTACAAGAACATCGATAACTGCCTGAAGAGCCACTCCGTGATCAGGCATATCAAATACCTTTTCCTTCTTCTCTCCGGTCTTTGAACTATCATACTTTATTCTACTGCCATCAATACCGATTCTTTCACAAAGTCCCTTTGCAAGAACCTGCTCAGAATCAGAATCAATAAGCTGATACTTAAGTGAAGTTGAACCTGCGTTAATTACAAGAATTTTCATTTTTGCCTCCTGATATTTCCATTAATAATTTATAAAAACTGCTGAACTCTTCAGCTCAGCAGCGATTATTTATGTCTCTCCTTCTCTGCCATCAATAGTGATGCGTCCACGTCCATGCTCCTTACTGTAATACATGGCCTTATCTGACTTATCGAGAACATCATTTATATTATCACAGGTTTCAGGGTAGCAGGCAATACCCATACTGGAATTGATCGTTATCCTGAAATCTTCATATTCCACAACTGTATTCTTAATAGCCTCATGAGCATCACAGAGAATCTTGTAGGTTTCCTCCACACCCTTACCACGAAGGATAAGCAGGAACTCCTCACCACCATATCTGACAGCCGTACCGTCATATTTTTTAGCAAACTCAGCATCTATTCTGGCAACAGCCTTTATAACCTCATCTCCTGCCAGATGCCCGTAAGTATCGTTAACTCTCTTGAAATGATCTATATCCAGCATACATACTGTGAATACATCGCCGGATGCCATAACCTCTTCCTTAAGCTCCGGATAGAATTTGTTGAAGTAGATACGGTTATATATTTTTGTAAGTCCATCCTTTTTAGCCATATCCTCAGTCTGAAGATAAAGCCTGTCTGAAATAAGGGCAGATGTAAAATCCATAAGAGAGGACTCATAGAATGCATAACCATTTTCAAAAAAGTCATATTTACTGGAGGTAATGACCATTACACCATATATATTATCATTTTCATAAGCCGGAAATGCAACTGCATTACACAGATTTCCACCGGTCAGAAATGGATACTTAAAATCATAGTTATCACATAATACCAGCGGATTGGTCGATGCACGTCTTCTTACAGCGTCATAGATATTTCTAATATCCTGTTTCAGAAGAGTTTCGGCAACACTGTTTTCAGAAATAACCTCAAGATAAGGGTCATCATTCATATATATATCCTTTTCAAGATATATAGCCGCTGCACCGGTCTGCTTGATCTTAACAACATTTTCCAGCATGACATGTACATTCTTCTCTACATCAAAGCTTGCAGCAAAATACTTCATAACCTCGATAAGCGATCTGGTTTCATCATTTATCTTGGCAAGATCATCATTCGCCTTGGTAAGATTAATCTTCTGATAATTTATCTCACTATTAACCTTCTCAACTCTTTCCTGGAACTTAAGAAGCTTCTTGTTCTCTGCTATAACATCAGCATTTCTAAAATACAGTCTGGTATATCTGTCATCGAGAACTGTAATTGCTTTATAAAATGAATCATAGAACACATACATAACAAATCCAAGTATTGCAATTACAATAACATAAAGCAGCAGCCAGGCACCTTTCACTTCACCTCTGCACTGAATAAAGGAAAGGATTATACCGGATACAACTCCTATACCAATATACTTAATATAGTTATAAAATGAATTGAAAACATCACCGAAGATAATATCCTGAATCAGTAAAAAGAATATCAGACATATAAGAGCGATATTAAAAACAACCGGAAGACAGGTAAAACAACTCCCAATCAAAAGAACTATTATAAAGATATATGTTCTGAGCTGTAATACAAGTGTAGGAAACCTTCTTAGAGTATTTCTGAAGAGTGCTTCATCACACAGAAGAAATACAACCAGACTGATACAATAATAAACTGTAGCGGTGTTACTGGATACTAATTCGGCTCCTCTGGATAAAAGAACAAGAGAAAGCATCAGAGCATAAGCTATTCTATTTATTATTTTCATGCTTTTAAGATACTTAAGCTTGAAATCCTCAGTCATAATATCTATACCCCATACAACTCATAAAATCATACCTTTTCATTATAGCACTCGAAAAGACATTTAACAACCAGTTTTCTAAGGTCCTCTTCACTCCCATCATTGACTATTGTACGGTCGGAATACTCTTTAAAATATATATCAGACGGCTGATTATCTATAAAAGACTTAGCTCTTTCAAGGGTGATGCCTCTTCTTTCAGTAAGTCTTTTTATCCGTACCTCTTCAGAGCTGTGGATGTACCATATTTCATCACATATTTTCCTGTAGCCATCCTGTATTAAAAGAGCCGCTTCTATCACATATAGAAATCTGTCAGCATTTTTTTCAGCACAGTTTTTATCTATAGATTTATCCTCTTCTCCGGCAGCCAGATCATTAGTTCTGTCAAAAAAACGCCTCCTGCAGCTTTCAATATCTTCGATAATATATTTTTTAACAGACGGATGAACTATATTATTCAGCATTTCCAGCTTTGCAGGCTCCTGCATTACGACTGAACCAAGTATTTTCCGGTCTATCTCCTTTGAAGAAGCATCGAGGATATCCGTACCAAAGCATTTAATGATTTCTGCATATGCAGCTTCTCCCGGTTTCATCAGCAGATGAGCCACCTTGTCCGCCTCAACTATATGAGCCGCACAGTCCTCTTTTAGTATATTCAGAACCAGTGATTTACCTGCCCCGATGCCACCGGTTATACCTATTATTTTGAAACCACTATTTAACATAGAATCATTTGGCATCATATAGGCTCTCCCCTGTATGAACATCAACCAGAAGCTTAACCGCAAGATCTGCAGCTCCCTCCATATTCCTTTTCAGAAGCTCCTTAACTGTCTCCACCTCATCCAGTGCAGTCTCTATAAGCAGTTCATCATGGATCTGGAGAATAAGTCTTGACTTAAGACCTCTCTCCTGCAATTCTCTATCCACATTTATCATGGCTATCTTAATGATATCAGCAGCAGTTCCCTGAATAGGGGAATTCATGGCAACCCTCTCTCCGAAGGATCTTGTCATAAAGTTAGAGCTGGATATCTCAGGAATAGGTCTGATACGTCCAAAGGAAGTCTTTACAGCGCCGGATTTCTTAGCATCGCTTACACAGTTATCAAGGTATTCCTTCACCTTCTGATATGTCTCAAAATATTTATCTATATATTCCTTCGCCTCACTTCTGGATATACCAAGATCCTCTCCCAGACCAAAGGAGCTTATACCGTATATTATTCCAAAGTTTACAGCCTTTGCCCTTCGTCTAAGTCCGGAGTCAACCTCCTCCAGAGGAACTCCAAAAACCTGGGACGCTGTAATAGCATGTATATCCTTTGAAGAGTTAAATGCTTCTATAAGTGCTTCGTCACCGGAAATAGATGCCATAACCCTAAGCTCAATCTGCGAATAGTCCGCATCTACAAAGGTATAACCCTTCTCCGGAACAAAAGCCTTCCTGATCTCTCTTCCTTCCTCTGTCCTTGTAGGAATATTCTGAAGGTTAGGATCGGTAGAACTAAGTCTTCCAGTTGCGGTAACTGTCTGATTGAACTTTGTATGTATCTTTCCATCAGACTTTATACATTCAAGAAGTCCCTCTATATAGGTAGATATAAGCTTGCCTAATGACCTGTATCTGAGAATAAGTGGAATAATGGGATGATCATCCTTTAATTTGTTAAGGACATCCACATTTGTAGAATATCCACTCTTTGTTTTCTTTCCGCTTTTCAGCCCAAGCTTCTCAAAAAGAATAACACCAAGCTGTTTAGTAGATTTGATATTGAACCTTTCGCCGGCAAGCTCATATATTTCCTCTTCCACCCTGCTGTATTCTTCGCCAAGACGGGCTCCGTATTCCTCAAGGCTCTTCCTGTCAACAGAAACACCATACCGTTCCATTTTATTTAATACAAATATAGTCGGATATTCTATATCCTTATAAAGAGAAAGCATCGAAAGTCTGCCCAGTTCATCACATAGGACAGCTCTTGATCTAAGAGCAACTACTGCTTTATATGCTATAAGCTTTCTGAAGCTTTCTTCCATGAATGAGAACGTAGAAAAGGTATTCTTTCCAACCAGATCCTTCTCACTTTCCAGCTCCATATCCAGAAATTCTCCAGCAATATAATCATAGCTATACTCACTGGCAAGAGGCTTAAGCAGATAAGCGGCTACAGATGCATCAAACAAACTGTCGGATTCCTTCAGATCCATAGAGGATATATATTCCTTAACAGATAAAAAGCATATGCAGATGTCGGGGCGAACCTCCTGTCTTAATCCGGAGATACCATAATCATTTACTATATAAACCTTATCTCCTACACTTACAGCCCCGCCCATCAGGGTGTTATCTATAAAGACCGCCCCAAAGCCTATAGCCCTTTCACCGGAATTATTAATTATCTGTAACAGCTCAGCATAAGTAATATCCTCCGGCTCAATCTGAATAGTCACCCCATGAGCGGACGGTTCGTCCATATTAATCCCATCAAACCTTTTAAGCTGGCTTTTCAGATCCAGTTCCTTATAAAGATTATATGCTGACTGACTAAATATATCCGACCTCGTAATCTCTTTATCCAGAATACTAAAGTCCAGCTCACAGTCCAGCTTTATGGTAGCAAGATCACGCGAGAAAAGAGCCATCTCTCTTTCAGAATCCAGATGTTCCCTCGCCTTATTTGGCGTAATATTATCTATATCCTGAAGAGCCGCTTCGATACTGTGATACTTCTGTATGATCTGAGACGCCGTCTTCGGACCGATGCCGGATACACCCGGAATATTATCTGAAGAGTCACCCATAAGTCCTTTCATTTCTATAAACTCTACAGGTGTAACTCCATATTCCTCTATAACATCCTTGGCATAATAATCCTCTACAGTTGTTTTCCCTCCCTTGGTCTTGGGAATACGAACAAGAACCTTATCTGTAGCAAGCTGAAGCAGATCTCTGTCTCCCGATAGAACAGTCACCTCCATATCACGAGACATACCCTGTCTGGAATATGTACCTATTATGTCATCAGCCTCATAGCCCTCGACTTCAACATGAGGGATGCTCATCGAATCAAGTATATCCTTAATCAGAGGAAACTGTTCTCTGAGTTCAGGATCCATCCCCTTTCTGGTTCCCTTATACTCCGCATACATCTTATGTCTGAAGGTAGGCGCATGCATATCAAACGCAACGATGATATGATCAGGCTTTTCTTCATCATAAACCTTATAGAATATATTTAAAAAGCCAAGGACAGCATTTGTATGTATGCCATTCTTGGCCGTGAGTGTATTCGGCAGGGCAAAGTACCCTCTGTTCATTATGCTATTTCCATCAATCAACAGCAGCTTCAATATCTGTTATCTCCTCTCCAATCGTAATCCCCTTCAGATAATCTTCTTCGAGCTTTTTATAACCTCTTATACGGTCAAAAGAAGTTACCACCTTTGTTTCATCAATATCTTTAGCCATCTCAACAGCATCAAAGTGATCCAGCATAAAATCAGAGCTTAAGCTGTCAGAAAAGTAGTATTTCCCCTGATTAGAGGATTTGACACTTTGTTCAAATGCATATACACGCCTCAGACTTCCTGCATAGCCCAGTGCAAGAAAAACTAAAGCAGCACTCATAACTATAGAAAATGCCGAAACCTTGAATCTCTTCCGGCTCCTGACGTGCTGTCCCATGGATCTCAGCTCTTTTTCAAGCTCCTTACCAAAATCCGTCGAAAGCTCTTCACGATTATCAAGCTGTCTCATACCTACAAGAAGGGTATAATATACTTCCAACTCTTCACGGCACTTGTCACAGCTAAGCATATGAATAACAAAGTCCCCCTGCTTGTCAGTAGGGACCTTTCCTTCAATAAATGGCATAATATATGATTGTGCTTCCAGATGAGTCATATTCTATCCTAAAAAGTCACTCTGAGGATGAATCATCATCCCCAGAATGACATATTGATTATATAGTTGTTATGCATTAAACAGACTGCTTACAACACTTCCGGCTATACCCTGTGAAGAAGTTGTAGTTTTCTCAGGTCCATTTACAGGGGACATCGGATGTTCATTTTGTGTAGGAGCAAGAAGGATCTTACCGGAACCTCTGAATACATTAACAAAGCCTTCTCCTGTAGCTGCTGAACCGATAGCATTACCTGTTACTGTTTCAACTGTAAACTGAAGAGAGCTTGACCATGCAATAGCCATATTTCCATCAATCTTAACTGTATCATCCTGAACGATGAACTCAAAAAGCTCTTCTCTTGGAACAGGACTTTCAAGTACAGCATATCCACTACCGGAAAGGCAGAGATTGAAAAGTCCTTCTCCACCAAGAACTGCTGAAGACACATTAGTTCTTCTGCTGATAGATTCATTAACAGACTTATCACAGCAAAGGAAAAGACCATCATCAAGGACCATTCCGGGACCCCACGCTCCAACATCCTCTATAAGAAGATGCTTATATGTAGGCTCAAGCATTACAAAACCGGTACCTGTATATTCAGGCTTAACTGCTGATTCACCGGTAACAGCACCCTTTACCATCTTTCCCAGGAAATTACCAACACCGGTAACACCTGTAGTTGTTCTGACATCTCCTGTAATCCACTGCATAGCCCCTGCCTGCATCTTGCAGGATGAATTGTTAAGCTGCACAAGAAGCTGACGCTTACGAACATTCATTTCCTTAAGGAAATAAGCAGTAGAAGCCGAGAAATAATCAACCGAAAGATCCGACTGATGCTCATAGACAAAATACTGACCGCCACTTGCAATAAGCTTCATGTTGTTGTTATTAAACACGTTGTTTAATGTTACCATAATACTGTACCCCTTTCTAAATAAATACATATAGCCCTGCCAACACCCCGTTAACAGTTTAAAAAGGGACAGACATAAGCTGTCCCTCTTTACACAAAATATTAGTTATTGATGAGCTTATCCTCATCTGACCAACTGTAAAGTGAACGAATCTCCTTACCAACGATCTCTGATGGATGCTCAGCAGCCTTCTTACGAAGAGCCTTAAAATGAGCCTGTCCGCTTGCTGATGACATATCAAGAAGGAAGTCCTTAGCAAAAGTACCATCCTGGATATCAGCAAGAACCTTCTTCATAGCCTTCTTTGTTTCCTCTGTAACAATCTTAGGTCCTGTAATATAATCACCATACTCAGCAGTATTAGAGATAGAATATCTCATTCCTGCGAAACCACTCTGATATATAAGATCAACTATGAGCTTCATCTCATGGATACACTCAAAGTAGGCATTTCTTGGATCGTAGCCTGCCTCTGTAAGAGTCTCGAAACCAGCCTGCATAAGAGCAACAACGCCACCGCAAAGTACAGCCTGCTCACCAAAAAGGTCAGTCTCTGTCTCAATTCTGAAGGTTGTCTCAAGAAGTCCGGCTCTTGCTCCACCGATTCCTGCACCATAAGCAAGTGCAAGATCCTGAGCATGACCTGTAGCATCCTGATATA
>DGRT01000019.1 GCA_002391105.1 Lachnospiraceae bacterium UBA4381
TGAAGGAAATGCAGACTATGAGCCTCAGGGTAAATGGTATCAGGATGATACTGGCTGGTGGTACGAAGATGAAAGTGGATGGTATCCTGTTGAAAGATGGCAGAAGATAGATGGAAAGTGGTACTACTTCACATGTGACGGCTACATGGACTATTCAGAATATAGAGATGGCTACTGGCTTGGAGCAGACGGCGCATGGGATGAAAGAAACTACGGCGGAAAATGGTATATTGAATCTGATAAATTCTGGTATCAGGATGAAAGCGGATGGAGACCATATAGTCAGTGGCTGTGGATCAACTGGAAATGCTACTACTTTGATTCTGATGGATATAGAGTAAGAAATCAGTATATAGATGGCTACTGGGTAAATAATGATGGCGAATGGGAGCCATAAAGACTTCATAAAAAGAAATACACAAAAATTAAAGTAGCGTACTAAAGATATTTAAATAATCAGTTAAAACTTCTCATCGAGATAGTTTTAACTGATTATTTTAATTTAATGAGAGCGAATTAAATAAAGAATAGAGTGAATCTGTTTTCAAAGTTTATAAAGATAACATCTAAATATTTGCTTGAAAATCCGTAAGAGATTAATAAAAAAACATGAAAACTGGAATAGTAACCTTTAACAATATATGGTATAATAAAACGGTTTGTGGGCTGATATAATCGTTACCGTTTGCAAAGCAATCAGCTAACCCGAACGAATCAAAGCAGCTTTTATTTAGGGATGTAAAGGTCATATGGCTGAGGAATATACATTAATTGATGACATAATTAAAAATCATGGGGAGAGAATCCTGAATCTCCGGAAGTTCTATCCTTTCTTTACACTGGCAGAGGGAACCTTTAACCAGTACAAGGATGGAAGGTTCCGCTTTCTTGATATGGGCTACATCACGCTTGCGGTTCTGAGATACTTCATTAATGAGAATAACTTCAGCGATACCCCTGTCAAATATAAGGGCTATGAAAGATTCTGTATGGAGCTGTTGCGGAGGGATTTTGATATAAAGCTAAGAAGGGCTGATATTCAGAATCTGTCTGTTGCCGGAGACGATACAGCTCAGGAACGCAGTAACCTGTCTGAGGAAAGAATCTTCACTGAGCAGGAGATGAAGGAACTTGTCAGGTATATATTTGACAAGATCAGGAATAACGGGCGGGCTTTTGAATTTGGCTTCTATGATCCTGCGAAGAAGAAGACCGGAGTTGCCCGTGTCAGACTGATCGATAGTATAGTAAGAGAAAATGAGGTCGATTATACCATTACAGAGGATGGGATAGAATTCTATCTGACCACCAAGGAAGTACGTGACGAGAGCCGTATTAATATGGATCAGCTTCTATTGGAAAAGCTTATCAGATCAGAGAATTTCCATGGAAGTCTGGATGTTATAGAGAGGATAAATATAGAAGTAAAGGCGCTGGACAAGAAACGTGAAGAGGTGGTTCAGCTTCTTCTATCTGATGTGCATGCAGGTACTGCTGCTGTGGATGAATATATGGACAGTGTGGCTATCTGGTTTGCAGAGGAAAGAAAGTCCTTTGCCAAGAACAGAGAACTGCTTGATAAGGCTGTTTCCAGGTTGAGCTATGGTGATACCTCGCAGACTGCAAGAGATATAACCAGACTTCAGAATATGCTTAAGCTTACGATTGAAAGTCATAGCGAGCTGATACAGAAGGCGGCAGAGCTGTCCAGATTCTCTGATGAAATGGTACGAAGAAGCAGAACCAGAAGCCTTAGAACCTCCTTTGACTATGAGGCACTGCTGGGGAGGATTATAAGAGAGGGAAGACCGGACGTTCTGGAAATGTTCGCTGCTCCTTTTCTGCTTCCGAGAAGAGATAAGTCTCTGGCTGTCAGCACCATAGATAATATAATACTGCAGAAAACCGGAGATTCATTAAAGGGAGAGCAGAAGGAGAAGGAAGCTCCTGATCTTAACTTCAGATATGATGATGAAGTGCTTAGTGAGAATATGGGAATCAATTTCTCCAGGCTCTTTATGGAGCTTCTGGGACGTCTCAGAAGATGGGAGAGTCTTACGCTTCAGGAATATAATGCTATCCTGGAGGTGAAGTTCGGGCAGGATATCTATAGAAACAGAGATTATTATTCCTTCCTTACTCATCTTGCGGGAAAGACGAGTTATTCGGTCAAGTCCATCAGAAATGATGCGGAAACCTTTCTTGAAGAAATGGTACTTGAGTATATGCCGGAGGATGCTCTGGATGATTATATGGATATGAGCTTTGAGATAGAATTTACCGGAGATGAGATAACTCTTGGTGCCGGTGAGGATGACAGTGTAGCGAAGATTACCGGTATGACCTTCAGAGTTATATCGTGAACTAATTACAGGTGAAACAGTTTAGGAGTGTATAATGGAAAAGAGTATGGAAAAGGCTCTGGATATATACAGCGTACTGGCAACAGGCAGAAATATATCAGCAAAGGATAAGGATACAGCAGAGTTATATGATACATTTTACTCGGATTCAGAGGTGTATGATATAACTATGGGACTCTTGAAAAGACTGAATCTCAGACTTTATGAATATAATGAAACGATATTTATAACAGCGGGTTCAGGTAATAGAGTGTTTGGTTATACAAATGATGATCTGAAGAAGCTGCTGGGACTGAGACTTAATAAGGAACTGTATCTGGTTTACATAATATTTTACGAATTTCTGCTGGAGTTCTATAAAACCTCAGATACATATCAGGTTAAGGACTATATCAGAGAGGATGAACTGATAGAAAAGGTAAGTAAGGAGCTGGGACGCATCAGTGGAGATACACATATCATTACTAATGATGAAGACGAAGGCTCCATGATGGAAGTGGCTCTCCTCTGGGACAGCCTGCCTCCTATGATATCCGAAGATAAGGACAGGACCAAGGCTTCACGTGGTTCGAGACTGGGCTTCGTAAAGCTGACCTCCAATCTGCTCTCAGGTGAAGGCATCGTGACAGTAGTTGACGATAGATTATATCCTACAGACCGTTTTCATGCTATAGCTGAGGGGTACTTTGAAGATAATGGCAGCATGATATATGCAGCTTTAAATAAGGACAGGGAATAAGGAGCATCTTATGCCAAGTATTAATCGTATAAGAGTAAATAATGTTAAATATAATTTTGGAACTCAGGAATATGATGATTTTTCCATGAAGATGTATGGCCGTAATACACTTTACGATCTTGCAAATGGTGGTGGAAAGAGTGTTCTTATGCTGCTCTTAATGCAGAACCTTATTCCTAACTGTACGCTGGATGATAAGCAGCCTGTAGAAAAGCTTTTCAGGGATAACAGCAATACTGTTATTCATTCTCTTATAGAATGGAAGCTGGATCCTTCCGAAACAAGGGATGGACTTCGTTTTATGACAACAGGCTTTGCTGCCAAGAAGGCATCTACAGCAGAAATGGAGGCTGACTCCGAAGAGAAGGAAGGACAGTACGAAACTGCAAGAATAGAGTATTTTAACTATGTTATATTCTATAGAGAGTACAATAAAAATGACATCATCAACCTTCCGCTTGAGAAGGAGGGGGAGCGTATATCCTATAAGGCTCTAAGAAATTATCTTCATGACCTGTCCCGTAATGATAAGAATCTGGTGGTACAGATATTTGACCGTAAAGGGGAATATCAGCGTTTCATAGCTGACTACGGGTTATATGAAAGTCAGTGGGAGATAATCAGAGGCATTAACAAGACTGAAGGTCATGTGAGAACATATTTTGAAACTAATTACAAGACAACCAGAAAGGTTATAGAGGATCTTCTCATAGAAGAGATTATAGAGAAGGCATATCATACCAAGACGGAACGCGAAAGCGGGAAAACTGAAAGTACAGTTACGCTTCTTATGACTATACAGGAGGAACTTAAAACTCTGGCTGAGAAGAAGAAGGATATCCAGATGTATGACCATGAGTGCGAGCTGGTGGAGCTTCTGTCATCAAGAGTTGATTCATTTATGGAGCTCTATAAGAGTCAGGAGAAGGTGGCTGAGGTCTGTGGAAGGGTTGCAAAGACTCTGGAGATAGAGAAAAATGAAAGAGAGCAAAAGCTTCAGGAGCTGAGCCGCAGGGTAGAACAGTCCCAGCAGGAGCTTAGCGCTGCTCTTGGGCTGTACGAGATACTTAAGATATATAAGGAGCTGAAGGTTTATCAGGATAAGAAGGAAGCTGCTGATAGAAACAGTCTTCTCGAAGAAAAACTGGAAAGTAAGATAGAGCATAGCCGCACCATACTTACGAATCTTCAGGCAAATGCTGAATATCTGGAGCTGAGGAAGCATGAAGAGGAGCTGGAAAGACTGAAAAAAGACCGGGAAGAGCATGGAAGAGAAGAAAATGATATCTATGCAGTAACAGCCAATATCCATGACAGGATTACTAAAGATATTGATGAGCTGAAGGGCAGGATAGATGAAGCCGAAAAGGATGTAGAGAAGCTGGAAGCTGAGCTAAGCCTGAATCAGAAAAAAAGAGCTGAGGCGGAGACTGAGATCGCCGTTATGGACAGCAGATGTGAATATGCAGATATTGAACTCAGTGAGCTAGAGAAAAGTGTTGCTGAACTGGGAGACGATATAGAGTATTCGCTTATGATAGATCCGGCGTCTTCCTATAAGGACAGGTCACAGCGTCTTGAAAAGGCAGAGAAGATACTTGGTGAAAATGAGGATAGAAGAAAAGAAGCTCAGGAAAAGCTTGAAGCTGTTCAGGAGGAGTATCTTAAGAGAAGAAGTGAAGAGAGCGCTGCAAAGTCCAGACTTGAGGAGCTTAAGACGCTTTCTGAGCAGTACTTACGGATTAAACCCAAGTTTAATTCTATCTGTACTATTTATGCCGGCAGTACGGATGTAAGACCGGAGGTGATTCTGGATAATCTGAGGGACAGAATATCAGGAAGTGTAATCAATATATATGAACTGAAAACCAGAGTTAAAGAGCTGGAGGCAAGGGAGCAGGAGATAAGAAATGGAAAGCTTATCTCTGAAACGGAAGGTATTAAGCAGGTGATAGATTATCTGTTTACCAGACACAGCAGTGATGCAATGTATGGAATGGACTATCTGTCTGCGCTTCCGGAGGAGAGAAAGGAAAAGCTTCTGAAAAAGCTTCCGGGACTTCCGTTTGGTATAGTTGTCAGAAATCTTCGTGAACTGAAGGAGGATCCGGGACTCAAGGAAATAGATATAGATGAGCAGATTATACTCTATGACAGGGATATGCTTGAGAGTATAGATATATACCTCGGTGAAGGGGCGCATTTTATCAGGAGACAGCCTGAGTTTTTCCTTAGTCCCAAGAATCTTGACAGCAGACTGAGGATACTCGGAGGAGAACTGGATAATAAAAAAGAAGAGCTTAGAACTGCGGAGCAGATGCTGGAAACCCTGAATGAAGATATGGATTTTGTCAGAAGTCTTATAGAAAAGGATTATGCAGGGGCAGAGGCGGAAAAAAGGGAACTCGAGGATACATTGGAACGCCTGGATACCGTAGTTAAGGAGCTGGCTGAGAAAGAACAGTCCTATAAGAATACTCTTATAAAGCTGGAGGAGGAGTCTGAGGAGATCAGTCTGAGCATCAGGAAATATCAGTCTGAGCTGATAAGTCTCAGTAAGCTGGTTTCTGTTCAGGATAGAGAAGACAGCATCCTGAAGGAAAAGGACCGCTTCATTAAGGGCAAGAACAGGGCAAAGGAGATACTGGATGAGCTGAGAGAGAAGGATGCGGAAGCAGAGTCTGAGCTTAAGCTTAAAAGAGTAAGTCTTGATGGCATGAAACAGCGTAGGGATGAGATACTTTTCAAGTGGGAGAATAAATATGCCGCATACTATATAGAGGTTTCTTATGAAAAGTCTGATATGGATATGCAGGAGCTGGAAAGAACATTTGACACCCTTATCGGAGGAGCAGGCGGTAATATATCGGGAGAGAAGGAGAAGCTTCTGATGGATACCCTTGCTCAGTCAATAGATAAAGGCTACAGGGCTATCCGGGAGCTGGGCGTTGATATTAATGATCTAAGAAATAAAGACAGAGAGATACTTCCTGTAAGCGATGCTGTTATTAGTGAACTGAGAAATGAGATAGCAGGTCTGAGGGGAGAGGCTGACAAGGTTAAGGCAGACAGGATACGTCAGTTAAATGAGCTTGCAAAGCTTGAGGGTAGTATAGAGTATGCAAGAACCAGACTGATCGGCGAGCATGGAGAGGAAGCGCTGAAAAGACTGGATAATCTGGAAGAGGAATATACCAGAGATATCAGTAATTCTTTGGAAAAAGCCGCTCTTATTACTGAGGAGAAGAAGCAGGCTGTGGCAAGATGTCAGGCTGAAGAGAAAGCATTTAACAGTAAGATAAGAGGAAATGATGATCTTCTCAGAATGGCGTCCAGAATAGTGGAAGAGGCGTCTGTTGATACTGATAATCTGAGCGTTATAGAAGGGGATGACCTGAGGGAAATCTTTGAAACAAATCTTGTGGAGTATGATAAGATTTCCAAATCCCTCGAAAGAGCAAAGTCTGATATAATGAAGGTCAAGCTCCGTGTATATGAGACCTTGAATGAGATGGGCGCCATTCAGCTTGCGGCTTCCATCAGGGATGATGTAAATATACCGAATAACAGAGCAGAGGCTGAGGGGCTTAGAGAACGCCTTAAGTCTCTGACGGATATTATCATTCTGGAGAGAGACAGGATAGAGAAGAGCCTGGACAGCATGGAGAAGCTGAAGGAAAACTTCGTCAGCCAATGTGTTGAAAGATGTCTGGATGTGAAGTCTGAACTGGATAAGCTCAGCCGTCTGTCTGAGATTACTCTGGATAATGAGAAGATACAGATGATAAGACTGTCCATACCATATGTGAAAGAGGAATTCATCGAAGAACGTATGTCCCAGTATATCGACCATCTGGTTGAAGATCTGGATAAGAAGGAAAATGATGCTGAAAGGCAGAAGGAGCTGAGCGTAAAGCTGGCTATGAAGAAGCTGTTCTCAGTAATAGTCAGTGATATGTCCAAGATTAAGCTGCAGCTTTATAAGAGGGAAAGAATCAAGGAGCAGAGCAGATATCTCAGATATGAGGAAGCGGTTGGAAGTACCGGTCAGTCTCAGGGTATATATATCCAGTTCCTGATTTCAATCATCAATTATATTTCCGGTATGTATATGACTGCCGGAAGTGAGAAGAGATCCAAGACACTGTTTATAGACAATCCCTTTGGAGCGGCTAAGGATATCTACATCTGGGAACCTATATTCAGTCTGCTGGCTGAGAATAATTGTCAGCTTATAGTTCCTGCCAGGGGAGCAACGCCTGAGATAACAGGAAGATTTGATATTAATTATGTGCTTGGACAGCAGATGAAGAGTGGAAAAACTACTACGGTTGTAGTAAGCTACAGCAGCAAGACAAAGGGTGAGGAGCTGGAATACAAGGCTCTGGATTATGAACAGGCAACCTTTGATTTTGTATAGGAGTTGAACAAAACAGCAGGCAGGTTATATTATTTATGTATATTATTAATTCACAAAATATTCTGACTCCTCAGAATGGTCTGAATATATATGTGGGAAGAACGGAGGACTCCATACTTCTGAATGCAGGGCGTGCCCAGGATCCGCTGGATATAGGTGTCAAGAAGGATGCACCTCAGCATCTTGCAAGAATACTCAAGTCCCGCAGAAAACCGGGGATGATTGTAATGGGTAATCTTGGAGATCCCTATTCGGAGTATGAAGAAGAGTATAAGCTTACAAGAGAGTGTCTTAAGATTATTGAAAACTATGACCATGGTGTGCTAATATCTACAAAGCGCCGGGGAATAGAAAGAGATATAGATATACTGAAGGGTATCTCCTCCAAAACCAAATGTGTGGTGGAGATTACATTTCCGGCTATGTCAGATGGAAGACTTCGGCTGATAGATGGAGCCCAGACTATGAGACTTCGTGAGAGAATGGATCTGGTAAAGCTTCTGAGGGAGGAGCATATAGATGTTCTGGCAACATTTTATCCGCTGGTTCCATATGTGAATGACTCCCTTTACGATCTGCAGGATATGATCGAAATCATGGCTGAAAATGGTGTGGTAAGATTTGATCTGTCTGATCTGAGGCTTGCGATAGCGAAAGCGGAAAGAGGGTTCTTCTATCAGGAGTATAAGAAACGTTTTCCTAAAGAGTATGAGAGGTTTGTGGAGAGATGTCAAGAAGCACCGGAGCTTCTTCCGGAGGATCATAAGGAGCTTCTTGCCCAGCTCACAAAGCTCTGCGAAGAACATGGTATCATATGTGATTCCAGGAAGATACGTGACTGGAAAAGAAAATATGAGAATAAACAGGTAGGACAGCAGATGTCAATTAGTGATTTTCCTGCATAGGAAGCAGTTTGTTTAATAGAGGAGGATAATTATGGATTACAATGCAGCGAGTTTGAAAATGCATGAGGAACATGAAGGTAAGCTTGAGGTTGCGCTTAAGGTGAAGCTGGAGAACAAGGATGATCTCTCTACAGCCTATACCCCCGGTGTAGCAGAGCCATGTAGAAAGATACATGAGAATCCGGATGATGTATATAAATATACACTTAAGTGTAATACGGTAGCGGTTGTGTCTGATGGAACCGCCGTACTTGGTCTTGGAGATATAGGACCTCTTGCGGCTATTCCGGTAATGGAAGGCAAGTCGGTTCTGTTTAAGAAGTTTGGAAATGTAGATGCATTTCCGATCTGTTTAGATACCAAGGATACTGATGAGATAGTTGAAACAGTTAAGAGACTTGCTCCTTCTTTTGGAGGTATCAACCTTGAGGATATATCTGCTCCGAGATGCTTTGAGATAGAGGCAAGGCTTAAGGAGGAACTGGATATTCCTGTATTCCATGATGATCAGCATGGTACTGCAATCGTAGTTGCTGCAGGTCTTACCAACGCCCTTAAGATAGTGGGTAAGAAGTGGGAGGATGTAAATGCAGTTATCAGCGGAGCGGGTTCAGCCGGTATCTCTATCTGCAAGCTTCTGCTTAGCTTTGGAATCGGTAATGTTGTCATGGTTGACAGACATGGTGCCATAGTTGAGGGAGACACAAGTCTTAACTCTGCAAAGCAGGAGATAGCAAAGGTTACAAACAGAGATAAGGAAACAGGAAGTCTTGCAGATGTTATAAAGGGCAAGGATGTATTTATCGGTGTATCTGCTCCCGGTCTTGTAACGGCTGATATGGTCAGAACTATGGCGGATGATGCGATAGTATTTGCTATGGCAAATCCTACACCTGAGATAATGCCGGATGAAGCTAAGGCAGGCGGTGCAAGAATAGTTGCGACAGGACGTTCTGATTTTCCTAATCAGATCAATAATGTTCTGGTATTTCCGGGTATTTTCCGAGGCGCCCTGGATGCGAGAGCGAGAGCTATAACAGAGCCTATGAAGGAAGCGGCTGCCAGAGCTATTGCTTCTATAGTAACAGATGAAGAGCTGAATGAAGAATATATCATTCCTGATGCATTTAATGAAAAGGTTGCAAAGGCGGTTGCAGAGGCTGTTAAGGAAGAGGCAGTAAGATCCGGAATCAGCAGATTATAAGAATCATATGAAGTGAGGTTAATATGTCTATAGATTTATACGAAAAGGCCAGAAAGATGGGGATGAAGGCCTATAGAACCAGTATGTCGGAGGGAAGGTATCCTTTCCTTCCTGTACTGGATGACATTATTAATAAAGACTATATATCCGGGGATGTAAATCTTGGGCTGGTGGATATACCGCTGGACAGAGTCGTGGGAACCAGCACCTCAGGTCGTACCCAGGCATTTGCTTCTAATTTTATGCCGCTGATGGATATTAAGACTGAGTTTTCCAGTAAGTGGGCTATGCTTTCCAATGCTCATCTGAATGAAGGGATAAGAGATCCCATAAAGGTATATGAGTATCTTAACTATTATTATGTAGTGGAAGGCAATAAGAGAGTCAGTGTGCTCAAGTATTTTGGAGCTGATTCCATTCCTGCCTTTGTTACAAGGAAGGTTCCTAAGCTTACAGATGATGAAGAGATTAAGGTTTACTATGAATTTATGGACTTCAACAAGAAGACCACAGTGAACTTTATCTTCTTTTCTAACGAGGGCAGCTACAGACGACTGATAAATGCAGTAAATGATGCTCCTGTTCATGGCGGAAAGCTGGAGGAGAAGGCTGTTGTGTCAGAGGTGGGAACAGCAACTGACACTGCTGACGGAACAGGAACTGCCATCAGAGCCGAGACCTCCAGGATATGGAGCGATGATACGATACTTGAGCTTAAGGCGGCATATAGAAGATTCGACAAGGCATTTAAGCTTAAGGGCGGTGACCATCTGAAGGAAATAACTACCGGGGATGCTTTCCTTACCTTTGTTGAGGTTGAGGGCTTCGATGCAGTATGTGACATGAGCATAGATGAGATAGAAGCTGGTATCTCAAGTATGTGGCAGGAATTTCTGGTGGTGAATGAGCAGTACCAGGTTGAGGTTTCGCTTACACCGCCTAGCGACAAGGAAAATGTAATATCCAAGATACTTGCTCCGAACTATTCTGCAAGTAAGCCTCTGAAAGTAGCATTTATCTATGATAAGGATCCTTCTACCTCGAACTGGTTATATCAGCATGAGCTTGGCAGGAATCACCTGACGGAGGTTTTTGGTGATAAGGTCAGCATAGTGCAGGTTACTACAGCAAAATCTGAAGAAGAAACCATAAATGCCATCGAGTCTCTGATTGAAGAGGATGGCGTGGAATTGATATTTACAACTACAGCCGGAATGATAAGTGCCAGTCTGAAGTGCGCCATCAAATATCCGAATGTAAAGATACTTAACTGTTCGCTGAATACTTCGCACAGATATATGAGAACCTACTATGCCAGACTGTATGAAGCAAAGTTTCTTTCCGGAATGCTGGCAGGTGCTCTCACTCAGACCGATAAGATAGGTTATCTTGCGGATTATCCTATATATGGAATAACTGCAAATATAAATGCTTTTGCTATTGGTGCCAGAATGATGAATCCAAGAGTAAAGGTTTACCTGAAATGGACAACACTCAAATCAACCGAGAAATGTGAGGATATATATCGTTCTCTTTATGAAGAGGGAATTGACTATGTATCGGATCAGGATATGATAACTCCGAGAAATGCATCCCGAAAGTATGGAATGTACAGACTTACTGATGGTGAGCCGGAGAATGTTATCATGACGGCATATAACTGGGGACAGCTATATGAGAAGATTATAAATATTATAATGAAGGGTAACTGGACCAGTGCTGATGCCGGTAGTGAAAGTAAGCCTATCAATTACTGGTGGGGACTTTCGGCAGGGGTGGTAGATGTTGTTCTGTCAGAGAAGATTCCATATGACCTGAAGAGGATAGTTCTTAAGGTAAGGGATATGATCATAAATGATGAGTTTACTCCTTTCGGAGGCAGGATCATTTCCCAGGACGGAACGCTAAGAAGTGAAGACGGCGTGGAGCTTGAGATAGAAGATATAATCATGATGAACTGGCTGGTGGATAATGTAGTTGGTTCTATTCCGGGTCTGGATGAGCTGAAGGATAAGGCAAAGCCTATTGTGGAAATGAAGGGTGTGCAGCTTGAAACACCAAAAAGTAATGTAGATGAGGTGGACTAGTGAGGATTTTGGCACTGGCGGATATCGAATCCAGATATCTGTGGGACTTTTTTGAAAAAACTAAATTAGACGGTTATGATCTGATACTGTCTGCCGGTGATCTTGCCCCGCAGTATCTTGAATTCCTTGCCACCTATGCCAAGGTTCCTATCCTGTATATACATGGAAATCATGACGGGTGCTATAAGGATACTCCTCCCGGAGGATGCATATCTATAGATGATGATATATATGTATATCATGGTCTTCGGATAATGGGTCTGGGGGGGAGCATGTGCTACAATTTCAGTGGATACCAATATACAGAGGCTCAGATGAAGAGAAGACTTCTTAGATTAAAGCCAAAGCTGTGGCGTTATAAGGGTGTGGATATTCTCCTGACGCATAGTCCTGCCAGGGGCTTGAATGATGGGGATGATCTTCCTCATACCGGCTTTGACTGTTTTAATACTATTCTGGATAAGTACGAGCCGAAGCTGTTTATACATGGTCATGTTCATATGTCCTATGGACGACAGTTCAAAAGAGAAGATACTTACAAGAATACGCGTATCATAAATGCGTTTGAAAGATATAGTATAGAGATGGATGTATGATATATCAGCCAATGAGTTTCTGAGATATAGTATAGAGTTGGATGTGTGATATATCGGTCAATGAGTTCCTGAGATGATGATAGTATTGTAAAAAAATATTCTGTATAAGATTAGAAAGTTAAGAGTGCTTTGATATGAAAGATTATGCTGAATTTAGAAAAACTGTAGATAAATATGTGGAGATGTGCGACGGATCAGGGCGTATAGATCAGAGTCTTTATGAGAAGTTCGATGTAAAGAGAGGACTTAGAGACTCGGATGGACGAGGCGTTCTGACAGGTCTTACAGAAATATCTGATGTTTCCGGTTTCAGAACTGAAGCGGATGGAACAAGAGTGCCTATTCCCGGAGAGCTTTACTTTCAGGGCTATGATGTAAGACAGCTTGTTGAGGGCTTCAGGGGAAGCAGACATGGCTTTGAGGAAACCATTTTCCTTCTGCTGTTTGGAGAGCTTCCTACAGAAACAGAGCTTAATGAATTTATGGAAATACTTGGAAATCTCAGACCGCTTCCGGAGAATTTTAACAGGGATGTTATAATGAAGGCTCCGAGCAGAAATATAATGAATGTTCTGGAAAGGTGCGTGCTGACTCTTTATTCCTATGATGAGGATCCGGATAATATCAGTGTGAAGCATGTTCTTGGACAGTCTCTTAGTCTTATAGCAAGATTTCCTGTGATTGCTGCCTATGGCTATCAGAGCTACAGGCATAGATATCTGGATTCCAGTCTGATTATTCACAGACCTAAGGCTGAGCTTTCCACAGCAGAGAATATACTCAGACTTCTGAGATCTGATCCGGTATTCACGGATCTTGAGGCAGAAGTACTGGATATCTGTTTGGTGCTTCATGCAGAGCATGGTGGAGGTAATAACTCGACCTTTACTACGCATGTTATCAGCACAACAGGAACGGATACATATTCTACTGTTGCAGGCTCTCTGGGATCACTTAAGGGCCCTCGTCATGGTGGAGCCAATCTGAAGGTTCAGCAGATGATGGCAGATCTCATAGCGAATGTAAAGGATACAGAGAGTGATTCTCAGATCAAAGCCTACCTTACAAAGCTTCTCAATAAGGAGGCGTTTGATAGAGCCGGACTTATCTATGGTATGGGTCATGCCATTTACAGTATTTCGGATCCAAGGGCTGAGATACTTAAGGAATACGCAAGGCTGCTTTCCGATGCCGAGGGCTTTAAGAAGGAATTTGAGCTTTATGACAGAGTTGAAAGACTTGCCAAGGAGCTTATCATGCAGCATAGAGATATAAAGAAGCCGGTATGCGCAAATGTGGATTTCTACAGTGGGTTCGTATATTCGGTTCTCAAGATTCCTGTAGAGCTTTTTACTCCTATGTTTGCTATTGCAAGGATTGCAGGCTGGTCAGCTCACCGCATAGAAGAGCTGGTTAACAAGGGCAAGATTATCCGTCCTGCCTACAAATATGTGGGAGAGCATAGAGAGTATCTTCCAATGGAAGAAAGGAACTGGTAGGAGTTATACCGGTTTGTTGACTACTGTATAAACAAGTATTAGGTAAGTATCTAAAGTTGGTGTATATATATACTGCATCAATTTGAAATGAGGAAAGAGTATGTATCTGGCAGATAGATGGAAGGATTATGAGGTGCTTGACTGCACTGATGGAGAAAAGCTTGAGAGATGGGGAAAGTATATACTGCTCAGACCGGACCCTCAGGTTATATGGAGCACCGGACGTATATCTCCTGAATGGAAGAAGCTGAATGGTCATTACCATAGAAGTAACAAGGGAGGCGGAGAGTGGGAATTCTTCAGTCTTCCTCAGGAATGGCAGATACATTATCAGCTTCCCGATAAAGGTATAACAGGAAGTGATATCCTCACATTTAATCTGAAACCGTTTTCCTTCAAGCATACGGGAATATTTCCGGAGCAGGCTGTAAACTGGGACTATGTATTTACTGTTATAAAAGAAGAAAGAGAAAGACGCCATGCTACTGAGTCTTCAGGTAATGCTTCTGAGATAAAGGCTCTCAATATGTTTGCATATACCGGTGGAGCTACTGTGGCGGCTGCTATGGCTGGTGCAAAGGTTACTCATGTGGATGCATCAAAGGGAATGACAGGCTGGGCAAAGGAAAATGCCAGATCCTCAGGACTGGAGGATGCTCCTATAAGGTGGCTGATAGATGACTGTGTTAAGTTTGTGGAGAGAGAGATAAGAAGAGGTAATAAGTATCAGGTTATACTTATGGATCCGCCCTCTTATGGAAGAGGTCCCAAGGGTGAGATGTGGAAGATGGATGATGGCATCTTTAACCTGATCAGGCTTACCAGTCAGATACTTGCAGATGATGCAATCCTCTTCCTTATTAATATGTACACAACAGGTCTTTCTCCGGCTGTACTTAATTATATGATAAGTGAGACGGTGATAAAGGAACATGGAGGAAGAGTAGAGTCCTCTGATGTTGGCCTGCCGGTAAGAGATACCGGACTTATACTTCCGTGTGGCAGTACAGCCAGATGGGTTGCGGATTAATAGAGATATGTGTTAAGGGCGAAATATGAGTATATCGAAAGAAGATAAAAAACTACTATTTAAAATATTTTTGATAATAGTATTTTTAGTTTTGATTCCTTTTTTTCTGAAAACAATTAAGAGAGGTGCATTTATAATAAAGTACTATAGTATCTGGAATACTGTTGTTGATGGAAAGTATTATAAGGCACGTGCTGATTTTAAAAAGTTTTTGAAAGATGAATCCTTGCTTGATTGTAGTAAAAACATATATATTGGTGTAGATTTTTGTGATGCATGTATATACTATACAGAAAAAGATTATAGAAATGCGAAGCCGTTATCAGATAAAGTTGCATCATATCTGGAAAGAGATGTATTGAAATATAAGATTAACAAGAAGCATAGGGAGTACATTGATGAAATGATAGAATCAATCAATGAAAAATATAGTGCGCATAAAGCTGATTATGATGAGGAGGATAGAATAGAAAAAATCAAAAGTATGGAACATAGTTTACCAAATATACCAGAAGTGCCTTGTGTTGGAATGCCTGAGAAATATATTGACCGGACGGATCTGGGGAAACATTCAAGATACGATGCTGATACTTCTACGTATTATTGGATCTATACTTCCTATAAATATTTCTCGGCTGAATGTGATAATAAGAAGGTTGTTAGTATATACGACGGAAGGAAGAACGAGCTCGGATCAGGGAGTAAAAAAAATAATGGTCAGAATTTGTCCGAATTCGATGCTGATGAGTACGATATAGATTCTTATTATGATGACAATAAGGATGAAGGTTTGGATGATGTCGATGACGCATATGATGATTTCGAGGATGATTCTGAATTTTGGGATGATTATTAAACTCAAGAATACTAGAAATAAGAAAAAAAACACTTGCATTAAATATTGGGTTGTGATAGTATAACCCTTGCTGTGACATTGATAGCTGTGAAGCGGAGGTTGCTGCATGCAGGGCAGGTTATTTCGTGGAGCGAATGTCAAGATCATGGAATCTGGCGACAAGTCACTGTACTAATACCATCTGACGTATGGTCAGAGATGACGGATGTAAGTCCGGCTTTTTTATGAAAAAGCTGCGACACACCCGGGATAGTTGTACAGTCACCGCTCGCTTGCATCAAAGAACAAAATGCAAAAAGGAGGCGGCTTTTTTTATGGCAAATCAAATAATGAGAATCACACTCAAGGCATATGACCATGAGCTTATCGACAAAGCAGCTAAGGATATCGTTGAGGCTGTTACAAAATCAGGAGCAAGGGTTAGCGGACCTATTCCTATGCCTACAAAGGTTGAGAAGGTTACTATACTTCGTGCAGTTCATAAGTATAAGGACTCAAGAGAGCAGTTCGAGCAGAGAACACACAAGAGACTTATCGATGTTATCTCACCAAGCTCAGCTACAATAGAAGTACTTCGTAAGATTGATATCTCAGCCGGCGTATATGTTGATATGAGAATGAAGTAAGAAGTACCTAATAGACAGCAGATCTACCTGCAGAAGAATGTGCTGTATATTTAGTACGAACATGGGAGAACTCATGTTCCGCTGTAAATTTTTATTAGGAGGAAAGAAAGTTGAAGAAAGCAATACTTGCAGAAAAAGTTGGTATGACTCAGATCTGGAACGATGCGGGACAGCTTGTACCTGTAACAGTTCTTGCTGCCGGACCTTGTGAGGTTCTTCAGGTTAAGACAGTTGAGAATGATGGTTACGAAGCAGTACAGGTTGGATACGGCGAAGTTGCTGAGAAGGTCGTAACAAGGGATGGTAAAGGAAAGAAAGTAGTACGTCATCCACATGGTGCTACAAAAGCTGAGGTTGGTCATGCTAAGAAGGCAGGACTTCAGCCAAAGAAATTCGTTAAGGAATTCAAGTTCGAGAATACGGCAGACTATGTTGCCGGAGAATCGGTTATTAAGGCTGACATCTTCGCAGAAGGCGATAAGGTTGATGTAACAGCAAGATCAAAGGGTAAAGGTTATGCAGGCGGTCTTAAGAGATACGGCCTCAAATCTGGTCCTTCAGGACATGGTTCAAAGTACCATCGTCATGCAGGTTCTAACGGTTCTGCTACAACTCCTGGTGAGGTTAAGAAGGGCAAGAAGATGCCTGGTCACTTAGGAAATGTACAGGTTACTATTCAGAATCTTGAAGTAGTTAAGGTAGATGCCGAGAATAACTTAATTCTTGTAAGAGGTGCTGTTCCTGGACCAAAGAAGTCAATGGTTGTAATTACTGAATCATTCAAGTCCGGAAAGTAAGTAGATTAGCAAGGAGGAAATTAAAATGGCAACAATATCTGTAATAAACACCGAAGGAAAAGAAGTTGAGACAATCGAGCTCAACGATAAGATATTCGGTGTAGATATAAATGAGGGAATAGTTCATAAGGCTGTTGTTGCTACCCTCGCTAACAGACGTCAGGGAACACAGAGTGCTCTTACACGTTCTGAAGTACGCGGTGGTGGTAGAAAGCCATGGAGACAGAAGGGAACAGGTCATGCCAGACAGGGTTCCATCAGAGCTCCACAGTGGACAGGCGGTGGTGTTGTATTTGCACCAAAGCCAAGAGATTATTCACAGAAGCTTAACAAGAAGGAAGCAAGACTTGCTCTGTTCTCAGTTCTTACATCAAAGCTGAATGACAACAAGCTTGTAGTACTTGATGAGCTTACTATGGATGCTCCTAAGACAAGCGCTTTTGTAAAGATTCTTGCAAATATCAATGCAAACAAAGCTCTTGTTGTTACAGAAGAGAGAGATAATAATGTAGTCCTTTCAGCAAGGAATATACCTGATGTTGAGACTGCGGATAGAACAAGCGTAAATGTTTATGACATCCTTAAGCATGATACACTCGTATTTACAAAGGATGCCATTAAGGCTTTAGAGGAGGTGTATGCATAATGGCAAGCTTAAAGTATTATGACGTAATCCTGCGCCCGGTACTTACCGAGAAGAGCATGAATTCCATGGTTGAAAAGAAGTATACATTTCTGGTTCATCCGGATGCCAACAAGTCACAGATCAAGGAAGCTGTAGAAAAGATGTTTGACGGCGTTAAGGTTGCCAAGGTTAATACAGTTAACCAGGACGGCAAGACAAAGAGACGTGGAATGACATATGGTAAGACAGCTAAGACTAAGAAGGCATATGTGCAGCTCACAGCAGACAGCGCAGACATTCAGCTTTTTGAGGGTCTGTAAAGAGTAGATTGAAAGGAGAAACAAGATGGGAATCAAAGTATATAATCCATATACACCTTCCAGAAGGAATATGACCGGTCTTGATTTTGATGTAATAACAACTGATAAGCCTGAGAAGTCACTTCTTGTATCCAAGAATAAGACTGCCGGTCGTAATAATCAGGGTAAGATTACAGTCAGACATCATGGCGGCGGTAATAGACAGAAGTACAGAATAGTAGATTTTAAGCGTAACAAGGATGGAATACCTGCAAAGGTTTCAACTATCGAGTACGATCCTAACAGAACAGCAAATATTGCTCTTATTGTTTACGCTGATGGTACTAAGACATATATTCTTGCTCCTGCAGGACTTAAGGTTGGCGATTCACTTATGAATGGACCTGAGGCTGAAATCAGAGTTGGTAACTGCCTTCCACTTTCAGAAATTCCTGTAGGTACAGAAGTACATAATATAGAACTTGTTCCTGGAAAGGGTGGACAGCTTGTTCGTTCAGCAGGAAACTCAGCACAGCTCATGGCAAAGGAAGGAAAGTATGCAACACTTCGTCTTCCTTCAGGAGAGATGAGATATGTGCCAATCGGTTCTAGAGCAACTATCGGTACAGTAGGTAATGGTGAGCATGGCCTTGTAAAGATCGGTAAGGCTGGACGTAAGCGTCACATGGGTATCCGTCCTACAGTTCGTGGATCTGTTATGAACCCTAATGACCATCC
>DGRT01000129.1 GCA_002391105.1 Lachnospiraceae bacterium UBA4381
CAGGAACAGTATTCCATGCATTCCTGGGCGAGAAGCTTCCTGACTGGAAGGCGGCAGCAACTCTTGTTCGTAAGATTGCTAACAATTATAAGCTTCCGTACTATACTTTGTCTCCTACATATTCGATATGTAAGAATCATGGATATCTTACCGGAGAGGTATATGTATGTCCTGAATGTGGAGAGAAGACAGAGGTTTACAGCCGTATAACAGGTTATTATCGTCCGATCCAGAACTGGAATGATGGTAAGACACAGGAATATATGGATCGTCGCGAGTACGACATAATGGTAAGCAAGCTTACACATGATGGCCCACGTATGGCTGAACCTGCTTATTCCAGAAAGGAAAATGAAACTCCTGATATGACCGGTTCAAAGGGAGTGGATAGTACAGAAATGGCTGAAAAGCCTGTAAAGGATGCTGGAATATCATCTGTGTCTGAAGCATCTGATATTCCGGACAGCATTCCGGTTATGTACGTAAAGGATCATTGTCCTAAGTGCAAGGGCGCGGAGCAGAGATTTAAGCTTGCGAAGGTAGAATATAAGGAAGTGAACTGTTCACAGAATATGGATATAGCAAGAGAGCTTGGCATACAGCAGACACCGACTATTATTGATCCGGATGGAACAAGATATGTTGGCGATAATGCGGCTGCGGAATGGCTGAAGGCTCATAAAGCATAATAATACTTAAGTCTGATCTCTGAATCATATAATTACATATAATTCAGAGGTCGGGCTTATGTTTTAGTTTACATAATATAAACTTTGCTATGATTTTATATTTACATTATATTATTGATGTAATAGAAGAAACAAACAGGATTAAACAAGATTAAACAAGATTATATAGGAATAAATAGGTATAATTATGGTTGATATTATTATAGTTGGTGGAGGCCCTGCCGGACTTACAGCGGCAATTTATGGCTGCAGAAACGGTAAATCTGTTCTTGTTATAGAGAAGTCTGTTTTTGGCGGGCAGATAGTTAACTCGCCTAAGGTGGAGAATATCCCCGGATTTGATTCAATAAGTGGAGATGAATATGGGGACAGACTGCTGGAACAGGCTATGGGGCAGGGAGCTGATGTTACAATAGAGGATGTAATCGCTGTTGAAGTAAAGAATGACGGACAGTCTGACAGACATTTTCTGGTGAAGACGGCTGAAGGGACTGAATACGCGGGAAAGACGGTTATCCTTGCCACAGGAACAACTCACAGAGTTCTGGGGCTGGAAGGAGAAGAGGAGCTGATAGGAAATGGTATCAGCTTCTGCGCGGTATGTGATGGCGATTTCTACAGAGATAAAACTGTAGTCATGGTTGGTGGTGGTAATTCTGCATTTGTAGAGTCCAACCTTCTGGTGGATATAGTTGATAAGCTTATCATACTTCAGGATATGCCGGTATTTACCGCTGATAAGAAATTGCAGGATCAGCTTCTGTCTCATGATAATGTGGAAACTCATGTAGGAACCAGAGTGCTCGGCTATGAAGTAGAGGATGGTCAGTTGAAGGGCGTGAGATATACTGAAGCTGAAGCCGGAGATACGGTAGTTAAGGTTGCCAAGTGTGATGGCGTATTTCTGGCGGTTGGACTTGTTCCCGAAAATGATTCCTTTAAGGAGCTTGCCGGACTTGATGAGAGAGGCTACTTTGTGCCGGAGAATATATGTCATACTAAGACACCGGGACTTTTCGTAGCAGGCGACTGCTGCCGTAAGACACTTCGTCAGGTGGCAACAGCGTGCTCGGATGGGGCATATGCTGCGATAGCTGCCTCTGATTATATACAGTCTCTTTGGGGATAAAACTATTTAAAGGTTAAGAATGATACTATGAAAGATAATAATAACGAAGTAAATATGTATGGAGAACAGTCTGGCTACAATAATCCGGCGCCAAATGGAATGAACTATGGTCAGCCGGGGCAAGCACCAAACGGAATGAACTATGGTCAGCCAAGTCCTGCACCAAACGGGATGAACTACGGTCAGCCAAGTCCTGCACCAAACGGAATGAACTATGGTCAGCCAGGTCCTGCACCAAACGGGATGAATTACGGTCAGCCAAATCCTGCACCAAACGGGATGAACTACGGCCAGCCAAATCCTGCACCAAACGGGATGAACTACGGTCAGCCAAATCCTGCACCAAACGGGATGAATTACGGTCAGCCAAATCCTGCACCAAACGGGATGAATTACGGCCAGCCAAATCCTGCACCAAACGGGATGAACTATGGTCAGCCAAGTCAAGCGCCAAACGGGATGAATTACGGTCAGCCAAATCCTGCACCGAATGGGATGAATTACGGTCAGCCAAATCCTGCACCAAACGGGATGAACTACGGCCAGCCGCTGCAGCAAACGCCGGGGTATGGAACTCCGTATAGGTCTGTAGAGAGTAAACCTGTTTATGAAAAAGGCCTTAGTGGTGGAAAGCTCTTTCTTGTAATAGGCATTATAGCTGCAAGTATTATAGCACTTATAGTTGTCCTGATACTTACACTTAGTGGGGGCAGACTGTCCAAAAGTGATGGAGGATATTCATCTGTTGATAAGGTGGTGGAAGAATATCTTAAGGGAATAAATAAACTGGATAAGGATAAGATGCTAAGCTGTTATCCTGAAAATATCAGTAAGGAAACTAAAAAGGAAATCGATAATTATATAGCCAGCTATGGGGGAGATGCGGAGGGCAAACCACTGACCCTGAAAACAGATGAACTGGAAGTGAAATATAATGAGGTTTCCGGGTCTGAGCTGAAAAAGGTAAATGATAAGTATAAGCTGAAAGCAAAGAAAGTATATGATGTTGATATAACTATTCCATATAAGCAGGAGATAGTGATAACCACAGAAGGTTATAATGAGGCAAAGGCACAGGTGGCTGAGCTGGGCGGCAAATATTACCTGCTGAACTTTAAGGTTACAGGAGGAGAGATTACCTCCCAGACAGATACTAACGAAGGTTCTACAGAAGAATAGATATCCGGTTTCAATTACCTGATATAAGGCACCTGCAGATATTGATATCTGTAGGTGCTTTCTTTTTGATAACAGGTTTTTTCTTTTTGATAACAGGTGCTTTCTTTTTGACAGTTTCTTTTGATTATATATATAAAATATGTTATTATAGGCTTTATGCAAGTTTCTTGATAAGAAACTGTACCGGATATTTGTAAGGAGGAAGAAAATATGGGAATGACGATGACACAAAAGATTCTGGCAGCTCATGCGGGTCTGGATAGTGTTAAGGCAGGTGATCTGATAGAGGCAAGCCTTGATCTTGTTCTTGGAAATGATGTTACAACACCTGTAGCCATAAATGAATTAGATAAATTCAAAAAAAAGACAGTATTTGATAATACGAAGATTGCACTTGTAATGGATCATTTTACTCCTAATAAGGATATAAAAAGTGCTGAGCATGTAAAGCAGGTCAGAGACTTCTCAAAGGCTAATAATATCGTTAACTACTTTGATGTTGGCCAGATGGGTATCGAGCATGCGCTGCTTCCGGAAAAAGGACTTATAGTTGCGGGTAATACCTGTATAGGCGCTGATTCACATACCTGTACCTATGGTGCACTTGGTGCATTTTCTACCGGTGTCGGATCAACAGATATGGCGGCAGGAATGATTACCGGTAAGGCTTGGTTTAAGGTTCCTTCTGCAATAAAGTTTGTTCTTAAGGGAGAGAAGGCTGAGTGGACCAGCGGTAAGGATCTGATACTTCATATCATAGGAAAGATCGGTGTCGATGGTGCCAGATATAAGTCCATGGAATTTGTTGGAGAGGGTGTAAAGTCTCTTACAATGGATGACAGATTTACTATAGCAAATATGGCTATAGAAGCCGGTGCAAAGAATGGTATCTTTCCTGTAGATGAACTGACTCTTAAGTATATAGAGGAGCATGCTCCGGAGAAGTTTGCCAACAAGGAATATACTGTATATGAAGCTGATGAGGATGCCGAGTATGATGAGGTTATAGAGATCGATCTTAGTGAGCTTCGTCCTACTGTTGCATTTCCACATCTTCCGGAGAATACCAAGACTATAGATGAGATTCATAGAGATGGAGATATTGAGATTGATCAGGTTGTTATCGGTTCCTGTACAAATGGTCGTATCGATGATATGAGAATAGCGGCAGATATCATGAACGGACGTAAGGTGGCTGACTGGCTCAGAGTTATCATTATTCCGGGAACTCAGGATATATATCTTCAGATGCTTCGTGAAGGACTTACAGAGATTTTTATCAAAGCGGGAGCTATCGTAAGTACGCCGACATGCGGTCCGTGTCTTGGCGGTCATATGGGAATACTGGCTCATGGAGAAAGAGCAGTTTCAACTACAAACCGTAACTTCATCGGACGTATGGGTGCGATTGATTCAGAGATATATCTTGCTAGTCCTGCTGTTGCGGCTGCATCTGCAATTACAGGAAAGATCAGCAGTCCTGAAGATCTGGGGCTGTAAATAAACCAATTTGAAGAAAGGAAATACTATTATGCAGGCAAAAGGCAGAGTACATAGATATGGTGATAATGTAGATACAGACGTAATCATTCCTGCAAGATATCTCAATACAGCAGATCCTAAGGAGCTGGCTAAGAACTGTATGGAGGATATTGATAAGGAATTTGTTAACAGGGTTAAGGAAGGAGATATCATGGTTGCCGGAAAGAACTTTGGATGTGGTTCTTCCAGAGAGCATGCTCCGATAGCCATAAAGGCATCCGGAATATCCTGTGTTATAGCAGAATCATTTGCCCGTATCTTCTATAGAAATTCTATAAATATCGGACTTCCTATACTTGAGTGCAGGGAAGCAAGCGAGGAGATAAAGGCAGATGATGAGGTGGAGGTTAACTTTGATACAGGTGAGATCACAGATCTTACAACCGGAAAGAAGTATCAGGGACAGGCATTTCCTCCATTTATGCAGAATATCATTAAAAGTGGCGGACTTATCAATTCCATTAATGCTAAAGAAGTATAAAATGATATAGGTGTCAAAAGTCAGAATGCGTTCCTGCCTGCAGGAGAAGCATGCTTACTGTATGTCATTTGGTGTCACGGAGTGCCTGTGACATCAACATCATAATATAGAATCGAGGTAAAGCAGATGATTTGTAATATTGCAGTTATCAAGGGTGACGGTATCGGCCCTGAGATAGTAACAGAGGCTATGAAGGTGCTGGACAGTGTTGGGGAAAAGTATGGACATACATTTAACTACGAACAGCTTCTGATGGGAGGATGTTCCATAGATGTAAACGGAGTTCCTCTTACGGAAGAAACGATTGAGATAGCCAAGTCCAAGGATGCGGTTCTCATGGGTTCGATTGGTGGAAATACGCAGACCTCTCCGTGGTATAAGCTTCCACCGGATAAAAGACCTGAGGCAGGACTTCTGGGTATTCGTAAGGCTCTGAAGCTTTTTGCAAATCTGAGACCGGCTTATCTTTATCCTGAGCTTAAGGATGCCTGTCCTCTGAAGGAGGAGGTGGCACAGCGCGGCTTCGATATGATGATGATGCGGGAGCTGACTGGCGGGCTTTATTTCGGTGAAAGATATACTAAAGAGATTGATGGTGTAATGACTGCGGTTGATACACTTACCTACAATGAAAATGAGATCAGACGTATAGCTATAAAGGCATTTGATATAGCACGCAAGCGCCGCAATAAGGTTACACTTATAGATAAGGCTAATGTTCTTGACAGCTCCAGACTCTGGAGAAAGGTAACTAATGAAGTGGCAGAGAATTATAAGGACGTGGAATATACTGTAATGCTCGTTGATAATGCGGCAATGCAGCTTGTTAAGGATCCGGCTCAGTTTGATGTGGTACTTACAGAGAATATGTTCGGAGATATCCTGTCAGATGAAGCATCTATGATAACAGGTTCTATCGGAATGCTTCCGTCTGCATCCTTAAATGAAGGAAAGTTTGGTCTGTATGAGCCTTCAGGCGGTTCCGCTCCTGATATAGCCGGAAAGAACATAGCCAATCCTACAGCAACCATTCTTAGTGCAGCCATGATGCTCAGGTATTCATTTGACCTTGACAAAGAGGCTGATGCGATAGAAAATGCTGTGAAGAAGGTTCTTGCAGAAGGCTATAGAACTATAGACATTGCTAAACCGGGTGAGCCACAGGTAAAATGTGACGAAATGGGAACTCTTATTGCTGAGAGAGTATAATATTATTAAAGGAGATAAAAAAATGCAGAGTGATAACATGAAATCAGGCATGCAGCAGGCACCGGCCAGGTCTCTACTGAATGCGCTTGGTATGACTGAAGAAGAGAGAAGAAAGCCTATAGTCGGCATCGTCAGCTCTTATAACGAAATAGTCCCGGGACACATCAACCTGGATAAGATAGCTCAGGCAGTTAAGCTTGGTGTTGCTGAGGCAGGTGGTACACCTGTTATGTTCCCGGCCATTGCAGTTTGTGACGGTATAGCTATGGGACATATCGGAATGAAGTACAGTCTTGTGACAAGAGACCTGATCGCTGATTCAACAGAGGCTATGGCTATTGCTCATCAGTTTGACGCTCTGGTTATGATTCCTAACTGTGATAAAAATGTTCCCGGACTTCTTATGGCGGCTGCCAGAGTAAATGTTCCTACAGTATTCGTGTCAGGTGGTCCTATGCTGGCAGGACATGTTAAGGGAAGAAAGAGAAGCCTTTCATCAATGTTCGAGGCAGTTGGAGAATATAACTCCGGCAGAATAGACGAGGATGAATTTAAGGAGTTCGAGTGTAAGGTATGTCCTACAAGTGGTTCCTGCTCAGGTATGTACACAGCTAACTCTATGAACTGCCTGACAGAGGCTCTCGGAATGGGACTTCCCGGAAATGGAACAATACCTTCAGTATATTCAGAGAGAATCCAGCTCGCTAAGAAGGCAGGATATGCAGTAATGGATATG
>DGRT01000124.1 GCA_002391105.1 Lachnospiraceae bacterium UBA4381
AACTCAAAAGGCTTACAAAGTATCGGTGTTGCAAAGGTATTATCCACGATAAGCGGAACTCCATTTTCATGAGCAATTTTCGCAAATCTTTCTATATCAAAAACTGTAAGTGCAGGATTGGCGATAGTTTCACCAAACACTGCCTTTGTATTAGGCTTAAATGCAGCCCTGATCTCTTCATCTGTAGAAGACTGGCTTACAAATATACATTCTATTCCAAGCTTCTTAAGTGTGTAAGCAAACAGGTTGATGGTTCCACCATAGATTTCAGGAACTGATACTATGCTGTCACCAGCCTGGCAGATATTGAGAATGGAAAGAAGTGAAGCAGCCTGACCTGAAGAAGTAGCCATAGCTCCCACTCCACCCTCAAGCTGATTGATCTTCTCTTCGACAGCCATAACTGTAGGATTAGCAAATCTTGAGTAGATAAGTGCTTTGGTAGGATCGTCAAAAACATCGGCAATATCCTGTGTAGTATCGAACCTGTAGGTTGTACTCTGAACAATAGGGACAACTCTTGGTTCTGCATTTCCCGGGGTATAACCTGCATGCAGGCATTTTGTTTCATCTTTCATAATAAATCCTCCTGTTGTTAATAAAATTCACTAATTCAATTGCAAACAATGCGAGAATTATTCTAGCATCATAGAAAGCTCATTTCAATAATAATTAAAAGCATCAGATACTCTTAATATCCTTAACTGACTATCAGGTATCAATCTTTGCATCAGCAGAATTCTCTTCTATGTACTGACGGCGTGGTGCAACCTCATTTCCCATAAGCACACTGGTTATGGACGATGCCTCTGCACGGCTGGAAATCATAACCTGCTTCAATACTCTGTTCTCAGGATCCATGGTGGTTTCAAAAAGCTGGCTGGCATCCATCTCTCCAAGACCTTTGTAACGCTGGATCAGGAACTTTCCGGTATGAGCCTTACGATATTTCTCCAGCTCATCATCCGAATAGAGATACTTCGCCTTCTTGCCCTCTCCAACTCTGTAAAGAGGAGGAATAGCAATATAGATATGTCCCTCCGTAATAAGATCAGGATAAAATCTATAGAAAAATGTCAGCAGAAGCGTTGCTATATGCGAACCATCCACATCGGCATCTGTCATGATGATAATCTTATCGTAGTTCAGTTTTTCTATATCAAAGTCATTTCCGAAGCCGGTGCTGAAGCCACATCCAAATGCATTTATCATGGCCTGGATTTCTTTATTTTCAAGAACCTTTGCCACCGGCACCTTCTCAACATTAAGTATCTTACCTCTCAGCGGAAGAACAGCCTGATACTTACGGTTACGTGCTGACTTGGCAGACCCGCCGGCAGAATCACCCTCGACTATGAATATCTCACATTTATCGGATTCGTTACTCTCCTGACGAACCAGCTTACCATTTCCTTCAAAGGAAAATTTATTAACATTTACCTTATTTTTACTCTTTGCCTTTTCCTTTGCGGTTTCAACAGCCCTATCTACGATATCTCTGAGCACATCATAATTACGGTCAAAATAAACCGTAAGCTGTTCTCTCATTATGGCATCCAC
Source organism: Lachnospiraceae bacterium UBA4381 (assembly GCA_002391105.1). GTDB lineage: Bacteria > Bacillota > Clostridia > Lachnospirales > Lachnospiraceae > Eubacterium_Q. The sequence continues at coordinate 1,561 of DGRT01000124.1, forward strand.
CGACTGAGTCACATCTGTATTGGAGAGACGTGTCTTAGTCTGACCTTCAAACTGCGGATCAGGATGCTTTACGGAAACTATAGCCTGAACTCCCTGTCTGATATCTGCACCGGACAGATTGGCATCCTTTTCCTTCAGGACTCCCAGCTCATTTCTGGCATAATTATTGATGATCTTCGCAAAGGCAGCCTTATAGCCAGCTACATGTGTACCACCCTCAGGGTTGGTTATATTATTGGTGAAGCCGATAACATTTTCATCACCATCTTCTGTACAGACGAATACGATATCAGCCTCGATGCCATTCTTCTCCCCATGAATACTGACTACCGGTGAAGTCTTGGTAAGATCCTTGGATATATCCTCAACAAAAGCACTAAGTCCGCCCGGTTCATGGAATACCTCCGGCGGGTAGCCATCTCTTTTATTCTCAAATGTTATGGTAAGGTCAGGATTCAGATATGAGGTTTCCTTGATTCTCTGACGTATGGCACTTGACTTGAACTTGACGGTTTCAAATATCGTATCGTCCGGATAAAGGGTAACTCTGGTTCCGGTTTTCTTCGCCTGTGGAGACGGTTCTGACGGCAGCAGACCATCTATCAGCTTTGTCTTCGGTTTTCCGTACTCGTATGTATCGTGATATATATTTCCGTCTCTATACACATCTACTATGAGCTTCTTTGAAAGTGCATTTACAACCGCAGAACCTACACCATGAAGTCCACCGCTTATCTTATATACAGAATCATTGAACTTACCTCCGGAATGGAGAACGGTAAATACAACTCTCTCTGCACTTTTCTTCTCAGTTGGGTGAAGATCCACAGGAATACCACGTCCGTCATCTTCAACTGTTGCCGAACCATCTTCATTCAGGGATACATAGATATGCTTACAGTATCCGGCAAGATGCTCATCAACCGCATTATCTATTATCTCCTGCACCAGATGATTAAGTCCTGTTCTTCCGGTACTTCCTATATACATACCGGGTCTGAGACGGACCGGTTCAAGTCCCTTCAGGACCTTTATGGATTCACCACCGTAACTCTCTTCTACTTTAGCCATATTTACTCCTTATATATGGATATTTATATCGTCATGTGATTCCTTATGATCACTTACCCTTCTTGTTACCCTTGCCGCCTCTTTTCACAGCCTTCATATCAGAAAGGGAAATACCACTGAACTCCCCATCATTTCCGGCTGATATAGCTGCTGATACCTTATCACCGCGTCTAAGTGATATGAGCTGTACACCACCGGCTCCCTTACCCTGTTCAGGTATCTCTTCACTCTTTACCTTGATGGAGTAGCCTCCTTCAGTTTCGGCAACTATATATTCACCTTCGTAACCGACATAAACCACGTCTGCCTTTATAGCCTGGGCAGTCTTTCGTGAGGTATCAAAAAGCTCTGCCTTTACTCTCTTAGCCTTACCTTCTGCAGTAACAAAAACCAGATTCTTCTGAGGTGCCTGTCCCTTGTTTGCTTCTATAATATCCATCGCTGTCTTGGAGTCTGTATTTCCTGCAGGATTCATTTCGGATACATTGAACATGGCAATAACATCAGCATCATGGCTCATTCCACAGAATTCAAATATCTGTATTCCTTTATCAGTTATTCTGAACTTCTTATCCTTTTTAGTCTGCTTCTTCAGAAT
>DGRT01000131.1 GCA_002391105.1 Lachnospiraceae bacterium UBA4381
ACAAACCTCAGAGCTGTATCTTATATGGAATAAGTACCCTTCCTTTACGCCGATTGCGGAGAAGTTTCTTTCTCAGATACAGGAGTCATTCTGCTTACCACATAATTAAAACCAAAGCAGTTCTCTCACTAATTTCAGCAATACTCGAATGAACTCCTATAACCCTTTAAACCGGTGACTATGTCAGCTTGCTTTTTTGCTATACATACTCATATATATTTAAATATATGTGCTATATTTTATTCTATCTTAAGTATGTCATAGTCACCTTCCGTCTGATTATAAACATGTTTTCCGATAATAGATAAAACCTTCCTGATATCCTCTATATCATCACTGGCAAATTCTATATATGAATTCACCTTATCAGTTTCATTCTCTTTATCATAACTGTCATAACAATATACAAAGAACTCATCCAGTATATCTTCCAATGGATACTGCGATACATAAGGATCTGTTGGTTCATTTTCCCCAAGCTCCGGTTCCGGTTCAAAAACTATCGATGTAACATAGATCATATTTGCTTCATCTGTATCAGGAAACGCGTCTTCAAACACAACATCATCTTCCGTATCAACGTTATCCACATCACGATAATAGGTTTTACCTTCATATGTAAGAAGCAGAAAGCCTTCGATAAGCTCACCTGTTCCCTGCTTCCAGTCACCAGATTTGATTAACTTATCTGCCAGACTATCATCTGAACATTGTTTTAGTGACAAACTCTTTACATTATCGGACCTTACTTCCTTTGTTTTATATATCATATCCTCTATCTTTTCGTATTCTGGTGTGCCGTACTTTTCCGCTTCATAAAATCTTATATTTTTCATAAACAAGAAACTCCTTTCCTTAAGTAACAGGATAAATCAGATTCATAAATCCACTTTTAATCTTCTTTTAATCCTTGATGAAGCTTAACAATCCGCATTTAATTCTCTATGTTTGTTCCTGCAGATGTTATTCCATATCTGCCTATAGCTACAATCACCAGAATAGAAGCTACAGTTCTAAGCGGTGATACAAATAAACTCACTGTAGAGGTAAGTGTTGCCGCAGCACCAATATAATCAGCACCCTTTCGGGATAGAATCACATTTGATACCATAGATATATAAGGGCTCGCAATTCTGATAACCGCAAGTACTATAATCATTATTACTGAAAGCGTTCTTCTTGATTCGGTTTTCGAGGTAAACATAGCGAGCATATATATTACATATAATAACAGCATCACACATAGCAGCATAAAATCATAAGGCACTATCAGTTCTGTTATATTGATGCTCTCAGGATAAATCGACTTCTGCGCAAATATACATATCAAATAAATAATAAAGCCGAGTACCTGTAATATCACACCTATTGTCATTGGTATCTCAATACTTTTTTCAACCTTCATTTTTTCCCTTTCTGTTTTCCCCTGAACGGATTCTCTTTAGCATCACTGATTAGTTTTAAAGCATTTAATATAATGATCCATGTGTTAACACAGCTTAGATCACCATATGCCATAAGGTCTAAATGCTATTCCTGCAAGCAGAAACACATTTTTGATTTGACACTTATTTTATCTAATCAATCGATATAATTTCATACTCCTGCACGCCTATTCCAAGACTGGCTGCAGCATCGATAGTATGCTCTCCATTCCTGCTGGTAACTCTTTCGAGAAAATGCTTCTTCCCGGCATCATCACTCTTCTTTACCAGATCTATGCAGGCTCTGTCGATTGCAACAGGATCAGTCGATATCAGTATTCCAATATCAGCCATACAAGGATCCTCTGCTATGGCACAGCAGTCGCAGTCAACCGACATGTTAGCCATGACATTTACATAAACGATCTTACCATCAAAATGATCAACTACAGCAGAAGCCGCCTCAGCCATAGACTCAAGAAAATGATCCTGAGGAGGAAGGTCATTCCATACCACATCCTGCTCCTCCGCCTTTACATACTTTCCGGCAGAATGAATATTTACCTTTCCTGCTGTTGAAGCACATCCGATAGAAAGCTGCTTCAAGGCTCCGCCATAGCCACCCATAGGATGACCTTTAAAATGTGACAGCACCAGCATGGAATCATAATTCATAATATTCTTCCCCATTATGTCTGACTTAAGATGCTTATGAGTTCTCTTTATCGGAAGCTCCACGTCCGGTCCCTCCGCATCCATCAGATCAACCTTAAAATAATTATTCCAGCCATGAGCTCCTATTAGCTTGATATGTTTATCAGTAGCATTTCGCTCTCCCTCATAAGCAGTATTACACTCGACGATTGTTCCGCCGACATGCTCTACAACAGGCTTCCAAAACTCCGGATGCAGAAAATTCTGATTTCCAGCCTCTCCGGAATGAACCTTTATAGCTATATTTCCTTCCAGCTTCTTGCCCAGCTTTTCATATAGACGCACCACGCCTTCCGGCGATACATCCTTTGTAAAATAAATCTTAGATACCGAGCCCATGTTCACACCTCCTGTCAAATGTTATTCTAAAAATGAAATGTAGCTCAACTGTGCCGACATTATAAGTATCAGCCCTGCCCCTACGATAGCACCATAACTCATCAGCCAGACAGCAATCAGCAGCATTATTACAGCAAATATCCTCTCCGCACATATACCAATGTAAATACATTTGGCACTTACCTTCCATCTGCCTCCTGTTCCAATATAATCCATCAGAAGAGGAATAATAAGTGTGGCGACAATAACACTTAAAATATATATCAGACCTGTAAGCACGGAGACAAAGCATAAACCAGTACCAATAATAATTCCAGCCACTATCTCCGGAGCATATGTAATAATACTCATAGTAAGCCTGTCCTTACTCTTCGCATAAACATAATCCTGAATATTTTCCTTATAGGTTTCTCTAAATGTACTATATAGCATCCGCATAACCAGAAGAACTGCGGCTGCCAGAACTATCAGCGCCTTCCAGATATGCCCCATCATAGAGCCATACCCACCTCGCATCACGCATATACCTTCCATAACGAGTATGCCATAACCGGTAATACACAGGATATAAATCAGCCTGAAAATGTATGTAAGCAGCATACCCTTAGGCAATGTCGTATGAGAAGCTTTTTCTGAAGTTTTTACTTTATTAGTATCAGTCACTTCTTTTGAGAGGGAGTCTGCTTCTGAATCTTCTTTTGAGATGGA
>DGRT01000056.1 GCA_002391105.1 Lachnospiraceae bacterium UBA4381
GGGTTTATTATTTCTCCGATAAAACGAGGAATAAAAATGAAGGATTTAAGTCTTATGACCTGGAAGGAAATCAAGGAAGTTGATAAAGACAGAAGCATAGTTTTTGCTGTTATGGCACCTATTGAAGAGCATATTTTCTTGAGAAGATAACTACTCCGATAAATGAGAGAAGCTGTGCAATCATTACGCGCACGATCATCATTTCATCTGTTCCGCTTTCTGTAGTTATATGAAGCAAATTAGTGGCGATGGAGTGTTAATATAGTTGAGTTATTTAAAAACGGTTATACTAGTTTGAGGCGGCTCTATCTCCAAAGAATTTGGTAAATACCAGCCCAATGGACAGGCACACTATACCGAAGAGAAGCTGCAGCCCAAAGCTTGGGAGGAGCTCACTGAGTGGTGCATTTTCATACCATATCTTACGGGAAGCGATGGAGTACCAGTAATTCGGTATGAATCTTCCTACCTTTGCAACATTATCACCCAGAATGGTGAGATCCACAAAGGTTCCGCCAAGAAATGAGAAGGACAGACCGATGATGTTGGTTATGAATGCCGATGTATTTCCGGATACCGTTTTCTCGATTCCAATCGGTAGGGTTGATATCATAGAAAGCAGCATGGTAGTGGTTAATGTATATATAAATGCATTAGCAACTGATAACCACCATGCCTTGGTAAAGATAAACTTTGCACCATCGGCAGCGGTAGCAAAACCGACAAGTATTATGGTCACAACTATAGCGAGCGTTGCTGCTCCAAGTATCAGAGCTATATTTCTGGTATTCATTTTCATAGAAGAAACGATAGTTCTGTTTTTCTTTTCTTTCTCGTTGAAGCTGATGATGACCGGAAGAACGCATGTAAATATGATGGACAGTATTCCGTAAGGAAGAAAGAGAAATGCCGTGTAGGAAATCTCTGCCGGAGGCATTTCCTGTTTCATCATCGTTACGAAGGCAGCCGGATCGAGAGCTTCTTTTGTTTTTTCAGAGGCGTAGTCGAGAGTTTTGCCCTCTGCCAGATAGTCCGCTACTGAGTTCAGGTACTGGTTCATCTGCATATTCACGAATAGTCCACGTGGCATAGCCTCGTCATAGGTTCCCTTAAGAAGCTTTTCCGTGATTTCATCAGAGGAGGCTTCGTGGTTCTTAACAGCCTCTACATATTCATAAAATGCGTCTTCAAAGCCCTTTGGAATAACGATATACTCAGTTATCGACTGATAGTAAAGCATATCCTTTATCTGATCATCGGTGTAGGTGCCTTCCTTCAGATCATGCATTTCGTCTAAGTATCCGACAAATTCCTCTGAAAACTCTGAATGGTCCTCGTCAACTACGAGAAGTCCGTAGCTCGTCATTTCCACCGTCTCCGGTTGAGGAGTGCTGGAGTTTATCAGCATCATCAGCATGACTATGTTGATGACTATATATAATAAAATCCCCACCCTGTATTGTTTCATTACTTTGAAAAATGTTTTATATACCTGCATAGTTTTTCCCTTGCTTTGAAAAATGTTTTATATATCTGCATAGCTTTCTGTCACTATGGTTTGTTGTTCGCTGTGTCTGGTGTCTTCTGCAATAAGTCTTGTATTTCTGGTGTGTTATGCTGTAAGTGTGGTGTGTCTGATGTCTTCTGATATAAGCGTGGTGTGTCTGGCGCTTTCTGCTGTAGGTCTGGTACGTTATTAATGTTATAAAGATTTATATGAAGTTCGTCTGGATAATATGATTCCAATCACGAGCATAACCGCACTTAGTATCAGCATATACATAAGTGATCTGTAGTATCTTGGACCCGGTCCAAAGATGTTGATAGCGTAAAATGCATCTGTTATAACAGCGGATGGATTGATGCGGTTAAACAGTGGGAACTTCTCCTCGATGATGATCTTCATATCACCTATCATAAGTCCTGACAGGAAACCACCTCCCAGGGTGAGAGCCATCAGGATAGTCTCTTTTTTGTCTGCCGACATTTTTCCCAGATGGGAAACCATATATCCCAGTATTACACCCATAACACTTGCGAGAAATGCGGTGAAGTAGATCAGACCCAGGTTGCCCCCGAATCTTATTCCCAGAATGAGAATCAGATAGGTAAGTGTGATAAAGGATATAGCTCCCTGAGCGAGTATCAGGGCAACCACCTGTGCCAGTTCGTAGAATACCTTGTTGATAGGAGCGGTATCGATACGGATACCGGTCGTTGTCTGATTGGCACAGTTACTGGCGATAGAGCTAAGAGAGCCAAAGGAACCCATTATCGAAATCATGGCAATCAGGTTATAGAAGTAAGAAACGAAAGGATCTTTGTTGTTTCCTGCCATTCCCTTTGCTTCGACGAAGTCTATACTTTTTGTGGATTCGTCCATTACGGTATCAGCAGAGCCCAGTTCGTCGGGGGCATCATTTATGGTATCGATAGCCTTCTGCACCTGCAATCTGTATGTGGCAATAATGCTGGACAGGATACTATGCTTTACACCTCCACCATTTACTTCGAGAGAGATGTCATTTAACCCTGATATAGTTATGATTCCTGCTATATCACCATCCTTTAATAGCTGCAGTGCTTCTTCGTGGTGTGAGACTTCTACCTCTTTTATCATCTTTGTTTTGTTATCGTCAAAGGTCAGGTCGCTTATGATTTCCATAAAGGGAAGGTCCTGCTTTTCGATGGCATCAATTTCTGACTTATCCACTGTGACATATTCATAGGGAAATCCATCCAGATTATAATCCCTCATATCCTCAAAGCTTTGGATATCCTCGATATGCTCCAGAGTCTCCTCTGATATAGGCTCCTCTTCTGTGAAGTCCTGTCCCATTGCCTCTGCGACAGCCTTGCTCTCATTATATTCTTTCATATCCTCAGATATTTTATCTGTATCCAGATGGGAAAAGGCTTCCATAACTCTGTACTCATTCAGCGCATCCTCTGTAACCTCGATAACGACAGGAATGGGTGAGTTCTGATTGTTGGAATATATGGAGTTAAATGCAAAATAAAACAGTGTTCCAAGTGCAATGGGGAATGCAAGAGTCCAGAAGATATACTTTCTGGAGCGAAAACTAAACTTAAGCTGAGTTAATATTATTCGTCCGAACATTTTATTACTCCTTATCTCTAAGTTCCTTGCCGGTTATCTCAAGGAATACGTCATTTAGTGTTGGAAGCTCTGAGTAGATGCGGTCATAGCTCAGATTGTTTTCGGAGAAATACTCGATTACATGGGTGATGTTATGCTTTCCTCCGTCACATTTTATGGTGAGTTTTTCACCAAGATAGTTTACATCATATACATGATTCAGCTTTCTGAGGGCATCGATATGCTCAGCAGGAAAATGTCTCACATCGACGATAACATTTTCCGTATTCTTTATGCGGCCTTTGAGTTCCTCGCTGGTGCCGGAGGCGACTTCCTTTCCCTTATCCATAATGAGTATGCGTGAACAGATCTGCTCGATCTCTTCCATATAATGGGAGGTATATATAATGGTAGCGCCCTGTCTGTTCAGTTCCACTACGCCTTCCAGAATCTTGTTTCTGGACTGTGGATCAACAGCAACTGTCGGCTCGTCAAATATGATGAGGTCAGGCTTATGAGCGATTCCGCAGGCGATATTCAGTCTCCTGAGAAGTCCGCCGGACAGTTTTTTGGGAAAGAATTTACGGAAGTCATTTAAGTCCACGAACCGGATGGCATCCTCCACATACTTGGCACGTGTTTTCCTGTCCTTGATATACAGACCACAGAAATAGTCAATATTTTCATATACCGTAAGTTCATAGAATACGGCAACATTCTGGCTGACAACACCGATTCTTTTCTTGATATCCAGACGTTTTGGACTCATCTTTTCTCCAAATATCTCGATGTCGCCCTTGTCATAGGACAGGAGGGACAGCAGACAGTTCATGGTGGTGGTCTTTCCGGAACCATTTGGACCAAGCAGACCGAAGATCTCGCCCTCCTTTATTTCCAGACTGAAGTTGTCCAGCGCGATAAGCTCTTTATAGCGCTTTACCAAATTTGTGATCTTTACAACAGTTTCGCTCATTTTTGTACTCCTTATTTTTTGATGGCTCATACTCGAATTATTTTAATCGTATGATAGCATTTTCGTGGGAAAGCGGTAGTGAGCAGAGTCATTTTGTGGATGTGACAAATGTCATAAGATATTTTTCTGACAAATGTCATAAGATATTTTTCTTGACATAATCAGATTTAGGCATATAATACACTTTAGCGCGTTAAACCGTTAGTGCAATAAAGTGCGTTATCATGGATATTCGCGCTGACAGATTAGGAGGTTTTTATTATGGTAATCAAAGTCGCTTTACTGATCATCTTTTTTGCTGTAATGATCGGAATAGGTATCTATTCACGTAACAAAGCAAAGAATGTAAATGACTATGTTCTTGGCGGCCGTACAGTCGGTCCCTGGATATCGGCATTTGCATTTGGAACTTCTTACTTCTCATCCGTTGTATTCATCGGTTATGCAGGACAGTTCGGATGGAAATTCGGTCTTGCTTCTACCTGGATAGGTATCGGAAATGCGTTTATCGGAAGCCTTCTGGCATGGCTTATACTTGGCCGTCGTACCAGACTTATGACACAGCAGCTGGATGCCAAGACTATGCCGGAGTATTTTGGAAAAAGATTTGATTCCAAAGCACTTAGAGTAGTAGGCTCTGTCATTGCATTTGTATTTCTTGTTCCATATACAGCAGGTGTATATAATGGTCTTTCAAGACTTTTCGGAATGGCTTTCTCTATAGATTACCGCATCTGTGTAATCATCATGGCTCTGCTTACAGGAGCATATGTTGTAATCGGTGGTTACATGGCTACTGCGTTAAATGATTTTGTTCAGGGTATCATCATGCTTATAGGTATATGCGCTGTCATCGGTGCTGTACTTTCCGGACAGGGCGGATTCCTGAATGCTCTTAAGTCTCTTTCAAATGTTGAAACAGATCCTACAGTTACAACGGCTGCTCTTCTGGACAGCAAGGGGCTCTTTGCCAGCTTCTTTGGACCGGATCCGCTTAGTCTTCTTGGTGTAGTAATCCTTACTTCCCTTGGAACGTGGGGACTTCCTCAGATGGTTCACAAGTTCTATGCCATCAAGGATGAAAAAGCAGTTAAGACAGGAACGGTTGTTTCTACATTTTTCGCTATTATAATTGCAGGAGGCTGCTATTTCCTCGGAGGCTTCGGACGTCTCTTTGGTGATATAGAAGGCGTTGTTACTACTCTTGAAGATGGTACAGTTAAGGTTGCTTATGATTCCATCGTTCCTTCAATGCTTTCAACACTTCCTGATATACTTATCGGTGTGGTAGTTGTGCTTGTATTCTCTGCATCCATGTCAACTCTTTCTTCACTGGTTCTTACCTCCAGTTCAACCCTTACACTTGATCTGATTCGACCACTTATGAAGAAGGATATGAAGGAGAAAACACAGCTCAGACTTATGCAGGTGCTGGTTATGTGCTTTATCATACTTTCAGTTGTGATAGCATTTAACCCACCTACATTCATAGCACAGCTCATGGGTGTATCGTGGGGAGCTCTTGCAGGTGCATTTCTCGCTCCATTCATGTATGGACTTTACAGCAAAAAGATCACGAAGGCTTCTGTATGGGCAAGCTACATCATTGGTGTAGGCTTTACCCTGCTGAATATCTTTATGACACAGGCTGGAACACCTATCATCAAGTCACCTATTAATGCCGGTGCTGCTACCATGATAGCCGGACTTATCATAGTACCGATCGTAAGTCTTATAACACCGAAGCCAGATCAGAAAAAGATTGATGATATATTCCTCTGCTACGAGAAAACTGTCGAAGTACCTGAGACAGAGAATCTTGGAAAGTGACAGGGGGACAGGTGACAGGGGGACAGGCACCTTGTCACATACCTGAGACAGAGAATCTTGGAAAGTGACAGGGGGACAGGCACCTTGTCACATATTTATAAGTAATCCGGCTGCCATAGTCTCTTTTTAGAGAAAGTGGCAGCCGTTTTTTTATAAAGTTATAAAAAATTTATACAAATGTGATAGAAATTAAAATAATATACGTATCATATTATGAAGGGTAAGGTTTAAAGTGGGTACGTTTTAAAAGGCGTGAGGAGGTGCAGGTTTATGAGAAGAATTATGAAAATGAGAAAGATAAATGCTTTAATACTGGCTATTACTGTCACTATGGGATTGGCAGGATTACCTGTAAATGCAGAAAAGGTTTATCCTGAAGATTATCATGTTACAGATGAAGAGTGGGAAAAGGCTAAGAATGAGTTTAAGAAGCAAAATAATGAATGCACAGAAACTGAGCTGGAACAGGAAAGAGCAGTATATGAGTATGATCAGTGGAGCATCCTCTATAGTGAACAAATAAAAACGGAGGGCGGGCAGAAATACCTATATAACTATGGCGAGCCCGAAGCAAATGTATGGTTTTGTGATGTCGATGATGGTTCTAAAACACCTGACTGGTACCGGAACCATAGCAGATGGGTTTATTCTGATGAAAATGGAAAGCTCTATGTGGATACCTGGAGGGAGATAGATGGTAAATGGTACCACTTTGATAATGATGGTTATATAAATATTAACTGGTATAAGGATAAAGAAGACTGGTACTATCTTGATCCGGAAACAGGAGCTATGAGATCCGGAGGCTGGTTTCAGAGCAGTGACCATTTCTGGTATTACCTGGATAATAGTGGAAGGATGCAGACAGGCTGGGTTTATGTCAAAGGTGCCTGGTATTATATGGATGAAACAGGACATGCTTTACTTGGAAGCTGGCTTAGTTATAATGGAAAATGGTATCTGCTGGGAGCAGATTACAGGATGAAGACCGGCTGGGTGGAGCAAGGTGACGGTACGTGGTACTACTTTGATGAATCCGGTGCTATGGTTACAGGAGACTATAGCATTGATGGAAAAAAATATGAATTTGACGTAACAGGAAAATGGACAAAGTAACAGGTTGTTTCATTTTCGGAGGCCTGATCAGATGAAGCATCATACAGATAAGATAAATGATAGTAATTATATAGAGGAATTGAGAAGGCACAATGAAGATGCTCTTGAATTCGTTCTGAGAAGATACGGCAACCTTTTGAAGTCAGAGATAAGGTGTTATCTACAGGGGTATCAGGACGAACAGGAGCAGTGCCTTCTTGATGTGTTAATGAGGATCTGGGACAATATTGATAAATTTGATGCTTCAATGGGTTCATTTCCAAACTGGATAGTCGCATTATCCAGATACAGGGCCATAGATTTTCTGAGAAGAAATGCCGGGGTAGAGATTTCTTCGCTGGAAGAGCTGCTGGAGAGGGGAGATGATGTGCTGGCTTCCTTAGAAGAAACGGCTTCGATTGATATATCTGAAGAGGTAATAAAAGCGGAGGATTTTAAAGAAAAGCTTTGCGATGCTCTGGGGTGCCTCGAACCAAATGACAGGGAACTGTTTATCAAATTATTTATTGAAGAGATAAGCGTTGAGGATCTTTCACGGCAAACAGGAATGTCAAAACCGATTATCTATAACAGAGTATCACGGGGGCGGAAAAAATAATGGGAAGGAGGAGAAAGTCTGATGAAGAAAGATAATATATATGAGCTTATCAATAATATGATGACAGATGCAGACGAGAAGCTTGAATCAGAACAGTGGCCTGAGCTTACTTATGAAGAAACAGAAAAGATAATGAAAAAGCTTAGAGAAAGACGCAATCCTCCTTACAGAAAAAGATTATTTTCCTATGCTCTGGCTGCGATATTACTTGTCGGACTTTTAACCTATGGGTTATATTTTCTATCACAGAGATTAACACAGGAGAAAAATGATAACATCTCATCTGGTCAGATGGCAGAAGAAAGTCTGACAGAACAGCCGGCGGAAGAAGATACGTCTGATCAGATAAAAGATAATTCTTCTTATGAAGCCCGCCATACGGATAAAGAGCAGAAGGAAACAACTGCTGAAGAGGCTGCTGCTGATGAAACAGTTATATTAGAGAGGCATGATTTTAAGGTGGTTTCTTCATATATGACGCAGGAAGAGTATGCGATAAAGGACGAGCCGGAAGAAGACAGGGGGCTTAGTGTGGTTGTCTGGAATGCCGGAGGCAACTCGGACTGTAACTTTACCAGAGTACTGTTTTCTGTCATAGGCGATGATATTGTCAAGCTGCACATTACTATAGATAAATGTGGACTATATACTGAAACACCGACCGATATTGATCCGGAGGAGTTTCTTGAATATAGAGGCGGAGACTATGAATCAAAGTATGGTATCGTTGTCAGTCCCGATAAGACATGGACGGTATTCGCTCCATTTGGCGAAACGAAATCCATAGATATTGTTGAGGTGGCCGGCAATGATATTACAGTTGATTATTCAGAAGATATGAAATATGGTTTTTTCATTCCTTATGAACTGACAGAAGAACTGAATGAAAAAGGACTGCTGGGAAATGTATTTGAGTGGTATGAAAATGAATATATAGTAAATTCTCTCCGGGATGCCGAACTATTGGTAGAGGCAACATACAGCAATGGAGATGTTATAACCAAATCGTATACAGTTAATCCCGGCTGGGTGCAATACTATACTATGCCCGGAACAGGATATCAGGTGGCGGAAGATGAATTTGCTTATGATGAAGATGCAGCAGATACCTTCAGCGATATTAATACAACTGAGTCTGTTTATGGAATAATACTGAAGGAAAATTAGAATTTCTGGACACGATTAAGTAAACTACCGTGAACAATTGTAATTAATACATTAAAGCAGGATTAGCCTGAAGTTATAGTATGGGAAAGCTAAAGCGTCTGTAGGTTTTTAACTTACGGGCGCTTTTTAGGTTGACCTATGGGCGGTTTTTTCTGATTGAAAAAATGGCACATATCTTTGTTAGTTATGCTTTAACATCTTGATTATTTATGTTAATATATACTCTGTATATCTACGTCTGAAGGAGAACTGTGATGAAATTCACAAAGATGCATGGTATAGGCAATGATTATGTCTATGTAAATTTATTTGAAGAGAGGGTAGATGATCCATCGGCACTTGCCACACTTGTCAGCGACAGGCATTTTGGAATAGGTTCAGATGGACTTATCCTGATCGGTCCGAGCGATAAGGCGGACTTTATGATGGATATGTATAATCTGGATGGTTCCAGAGGCAAAATGTGCGGAAATGGGATCAGATGCGTGGGCAAATATGTTTATGATCATGGTCTTACCAGTAAGAAGATAATCACAGTAGAAACCTTGGCAGGTATCAAGACTCTGAATCTGAGTATCAAACCGGTTGGTGAAGTGCCGGGGTATAGCTTAGTCAGCAATGAAGGCTATGTGGTTTCTCAGGTCACGGTAAATATGGGTTCGCCTATATTTACACCTGAAGAGATACCGGTTAAGCTGGCACCGGGCTATGCACCCAAAAAACTGGGAAGTCTTATAGAACTCAGTCCTGTCAAGAATCCTGAGCTGGATCCAAAGCAGAAGGTTGTATATGACATGGGAATCGTTGTGGGAAATGATTATTATAATGGAACCGGTATTTCCATGGGCAATCCTCACTTTGTTGTATTTGTAGATGATGTAGATAGTCTTCCTATCGAAAAGATAGGTCCGATGTTTGAAAAGCATCCTTTATTCCCTGAAAGTGTAAATACAGAATTTGTCCGGATAATAGACAGAACTCATGTGAAAATGAGAGTCTGGGAGAGAGGTTCCGGGGAAACTATGGCATGCGGAACCGGTGCTACAGCTACCGCTGTTGCATGTATGCTTCATGGCTTTGTCGATAATACGGTGACTGTTTCACTTCTGGGAGGAGACCTCAGTATCAGATGGGATATGGAGGAAAACAGTGCTTTCATGACCGGACCTGCCACAACGGTTTTTGAGGGGGATTATTAAGGTTTTATTGTTTTAAGTGGTTTTATGAAACAAGGAGTAACAAAAGGTGTTTAAGGTAAATCAGGATTATCTAAAGCTTCCGGGAAGCTATCTTTTCTCGGAAATAGCAAAGAGGGTAAAGGAGTATTCAGAGGCAAATCCGGAGAAGAAGATAATCAGGCTGGGAATAGGAGATGTAACACAGCCTCTCTGCCCGGCAGTTATAAAGGCTCTTCACAGTGCCGTTGATGAGATGGCAGAGGCAGATACATTTAAAGGCTATGCACCGGATCTTGGATATGAATTTCTGAGATCTACCATAGCGGATAAGGTCTATAAACCGCTGGGAGCGGATATAGATAAGGATGAAATATTTGTTAGTGACGGCGCAAAGTCGGACTCAGGAAATATTCAGGAGATATTTGACAGGAATGTGAAGATTGCTGTTTGTGATCCGGTCTATCCTGTGTATGTTGATACAAATGTTATGGCAGGCAGAACCGGTACCTATGATGCGGCTACCGGACTCTGGAGTGATGTTATCTACATGCCGTGTACTGCTGAAAATGGCTATGCACCCGAGCTGCCGTTAGATGGCAGGGATGGACTGGGTAAGGATAACAGGGTTCCGGATATCATTTATCTCTGTTTTCCTAATAATCCGACCGGAGCAACCATCACGAAGGATGCACTTCAGGACTGGGTTGACTATGCAAACCGCATCGGTGCAGTTATAATATACGATGCTGCATATGAAGCATATATTTCAGAGGAGGATGTACCGCATAGTATCTATGAGATGCGTGGAGCAAGAACCTGTGCCATAGA
>DGRT01000103.1 GCA_002391105.1 Lachnospiraceae bacterium UBA4381
GCTCTCAGTAAGGTTATTCCATCTATATTCTCTATATCTCCGCCAACCGGCACACCTGATGCTATTCTTGAGACTTTTATTCCCATGGGCTTTATCAATTTTGTAATATAGGTTGCTGTTGTTTCACCCTCTAATGAAGAATTGGTAGCTATAATTACTTCTTCAATATCATCCTTCAGTCTTGTTATCAATTCTTTTAGTTTTATATCATCAGGTCCGACACCAAGCATAGGTGAAATGGCACCATGTAATACATGATATACTCCACTGTACTTACCCGTACGTTCATAGGCAGACATATCTCTGCTGTTTTCAACAACCATTATCTGCTTATGATTACGATTTTCGGATGCACATATAGGACATGTATCTGAATCTGTTAAAGTATAACAAATCTTACAATACCTGACATTATTTCGAGCCGATAAAATAGCTTCTGCAAGCTGCTCAGCCTGTTCCTTTGGTGCATTAATAATATGAAATGCCAGTCTTTGAGCACTTTTCTGGCCAACTCCCGGTAGATGTGAAAGCTCACCTATAAGTTTTGAAATATCTTTTGAAAAATATTCCATCAGAACCCAAGTCCTCCGGTAAGCTTACCCATTTCAGACTGCGAATCCTCCTCTGCTGAACCGATAGCCTGATTTACCGCAGCAAGAATCATATCTTCAAGTGTTTCTACATCTTCCGGATCAACAGCGTCCTTATCAATATCAACTTTTATTACCTTTTTCTCACCTGTAACTGTGATCTTTACCGCTCCGCCGCCGGCCTGGCCGATATATTCTTTCTTAGCTAACTCCTCCTGGGCCTCTTCGAGCTTTCTCTGCATACGCTGATACTGTTTCATTATATTATTCATATTCATTCCCGGCATTCCTCCGGGAAATCCACCATGTTTAGCCATTTATAAACCTCTCATCCTTCCGTTTCAACATTAATATTTATCTTACTCAGATCATCATCAGTTACATATATTGTTGAATTTTCTTTTTCTTCAGATAATTCAGTAACAAATTTAATGGATTTATTATATCTGTTTTCAACAACCTTACATAACATATCCTTAGATTCATTTTCGGAAATGATCTTATAACAAGCTTTGCTCTTTGTTACTATTATCATTCCATCATGTTCCCGGTTAGGTTTAACATATGAATCTTTCAAAGCCACTGAAACAACCGAAGAAGGAACAGCTATACAAATATTTCTCCATTCCTTTTTCAGTAATTGAAGATCTTCATACTGAGCCTTCGGTAATGCTACCTTCTTGGGAGAATCTGATTTTATTTCTTTTGGAGCAAAGTTTTTTGTATTAACCGGGGTTCCGGTCAGATTCCCATTTTTTATTGAGTCAATATCGATTCCTGCAATATTTCTCTTGATCTCGCTAAGTTTAGCATTTAAGCCTTCCAATGATGCATCCGTTTCAGGGTAGGCCATTTTCATTAAAGTTGTTTCCAATAATATTCTTTTGGATACGGAATATCTCATTTGGTTGCTTAATTCACTCAGCATCCTGATGAAACGTAATAACTCATCTACAGAAAACAGCGTTGAGTCTTCCTTTAGCTTTAACAGATTCTCGCCGGACATATCCACAAGACCATTTAAATTATCAACACTCTTAGCCAGGAGAAGGTTTCTTATATACATGATCAGATCATTTATAAATTGTCCTATCTCTCTGCCCTGTTCAATGACTTCGGATATGATATTCAGGATGTCCCTGATATCTTTTTTATTCAACGCACATATCATATCAGAAAAAACGGATGTATCAACAGCTCCCAATATGTTTAATGCATCTTCATACTCGATTTTATGATCAAATTGAAAGGCTGAGCATTGATCCAGCAGTGATACGGAATCTCGCATGGATCCGTCCCCCACTCTTGCTATATAGTGTAATGCATCATCATCAACATCTATACCCTCACTTGCTGCAATTTCATGAAGTCTTTCAGCTATCGTTTCTGTAGATATTCGACGAAAATCATACCTTTGACATCTGGAAAGAATTGTTATAGGCAGTTTGTTTGGCTCAGTTGTTGCCAAAACAAATATCACATATTCGGGAGGTTCTTCCAAAGTCTTTAGAAAAGCATTAAACGCCGCCTGACTGAGCATATGAACCTCATCAATGATATATACTTTAAATCTTGCATCAACCGGAGGGTACTGAATCTGATCCCTTATCTGTCTTATATCTTCTACACTATTATTTGATGCAGCATCCATTTCAATAACATTCATGCTCGAATCATTCAAAACAGATCTGCATGTTGCACACTTATTGCATGGATTACCGTTTTCCGGGTTTTCACAATTTACAGCTCTGGCTAAAATTTTCGCAACAGATGTTTTACCTGTTCCTCTGGTTCCGCAGAACAAATATGCATGACCTATACGCCCGGTCTTTATCTGATTTTTAAATGATTCTATTATAGGATCCTGTCCTTTGATCTCATCAAATGTCTGAGATCTCCATTTTCTGTATAATGCAGTGTAACTCAATTAAAATCCTCATTTATAACATTTATATTTTGAAAACCTTTTCAGTCTCCAAATGAGATTCCAAGAAGTTTAGCTTCCTTTACTATCTGAGAATCGGGATTTACATATTTTAATTTACCGGCAATATCCTTTAAAGGAACTTTTACAATATCATTCTTAACCAATGCAACCATATTTCCAAAGTCCTGCTTTTTGATTAATTGCGCAGCTTCAATACCAAACCTTGTTGCCAGTACTCTGTCATAAGGAACCGGTGCTCCTCCTCTTTGAGTATGACCGGGAACAGTAACTCTTACCTCTATTCCTGTTCTGTTAAATACTTCATCCGCAAGCTCATAGGAAACAGAAGGGTACTTTCTTTCAGCCAGCTTTTTCTTATAATCCTTCTTCGACTTCAAAGAATCTTCATAAGAAATGGCACCCTCTGCTACGGCTATAATTGAAAACTTGGATCCGTATTTATACCTTTCGAGAATCTTATTACATACAGCATCTATATGATATGGTATTTCAGGAATGAGTATTATATCAGCTCCTCCGGCTAAACCGGCATATAATGTCATAAGTCCTACTTTATGACCCATTATTTCTACAATAAAAACTCTTTTATGGGATGCTGCTGTAGTATGTATACAATCAATCGCTTCTGTAGCAATATTAACAGCAGAATGGAAACCAAATGTCATATCGGTTCCCCAGAGATCATTATCAATGGTTTTTGGACATGCTACAACATTAAGTCCACTCTGAGAAAGAAGATTTGCAGTTTTTAAAGAACCATTACCTCCTAAAACAACAAGACAATCAAGCCTAAGCTGTTTATAGGTATGTTTCAT
>DGRT01000020.1 GCA_002391105.1 Lachnospiraceae bacterium UBA4381
CCTCTTGACGGGTAGCACACCATAATGAAATGTTACAGCCTCTTTCTTATATGTGACAAGGTGCCTGTCCCCCTGTCACTGTGAACATGTGATGAAGTGCCTGTCCCCTTGTCACCATTTGGCCTTTATGACATCAATTACTGAGTCAACATAGGCTTCACATTCTTCCTTTGTTTCGGCTTCTACCATTACTCGTATCAGAGGCTCTGTTCCGGATTCACGAACCAGGATTCTTCCGGAATCACCAAGCTTTTCAGCAACTTCAGCAACCTTTGCCTGTATATCAGGATCATCCTGAACGGCTTTCTTATCTACTACCCTGATGTTCTTTAAAACCTGTGGATAAACTGTAAATGGAGCGGTAAGCTCAGATAGTGTTTTCTTTGAAGCAAGCATGACTTCCATAACCTTAAGTGAAGTAAGGATACCATCACCGGTGGTTGCATATTTGGAAAAGATAATATGTCCTGACTGTTCTCCACCTATCCTGCAGCCATTTTGTGACATATACTCATATACATATTTATCACCGACTGCTGTTTTGGCATACTCGATACCTACCTCATCAAATGCCTTGTAAAGACCGAAGTTGGACATGACTGTAGTAACTACAGTGTTATTCATCAGCTCACCCTTTTCCTTCATGTGGATACCGCAGATATAAAGGATGGCATCACCATCAACAACATTTCCCTTTTCATCTACTGCCAGACATCTGTCGGCATCGCCGTCATAAGCAAATCCAACATCAAGCCCGTTATCAACAACATATTTCTGAAGTCCTTCGATATGGGTGGAACCGGCATCTCGATTGATATTTGTTCCATCAGGAGAAGCATTTATCACATAGGTTTTAGCGCCAAGGGCATCAAATACTGACTTGGCTATATTCCAGGATGCTCCATTTGCACAGTCAAGAGCGACTTTCTTATCCTTAAAGGAATAGAGACCGAGGGATATAAGATAACCGATGTAACGGTTTCTTCCTGAAACATAATCTACGGTACATCCTATCTGCTCTTTTTTGGCAAAAGGAAGCGTATCCCATTTCTGTCCAAAGAGCTCCAGCTCATTATCAAGATAGGATTCGATTATCTGGATGGTTTCTTCTTCCATCTTTTCGCCCTGTGAATTGATGAGCTTGATACCGTTATCGTAGTATGGATTGTGGCTGGCAGAAATCATGATACCACAGTCGAAGCTATCAACCTTTGTTACATATGCAACTGATGGAGTGGTGGTAACGTGGAGAAGATAAGCATCGGCACCGGAAGCAACAAGACCGCTGACTAATGCGTACTCGAACATGTAGCTGGATCTTCTGGTGTCCTTACCAATAACAACCTTAGGGGATGCGGTAAGTCCTGCCTGTCTTTTCAGCTCTCCGTAATACCAGCCGAGGAATCTGCCTACCTGATATGCGTGATCTGCTGTGAGGACAACATTTGCCTCGCCTCTGAAACCGTCTGTTCCAAAATATTTACCCATTGTATTATCTCCTTTTGAACAAGTATTTTTATGGTGTTACTCTGTTTTAAATATATTTGTCTCAAACATAAAATGCTTTCCCAGGAAGCGTTCTCCTTCCGGAGCGGTCTTAAGTGCTTCTGTAAATGCTTCCAGCTTTGCATCTGTATCATCAGCATAGCTCAGGGCTATGGCCTCTATAAGCATAGGCTTTTTGGGAGAACCGAACTCCAGCTTTCCGTGATGAGCAAGAATGCAGTGAACAAGATTAGTCTTCAGATCCTCTGGAAAACCTTCTATTTTAGATGCATTTTCCTCGATCATCATGGCACCGATGATAATATGACCGATAACATTTCCTTCATAAGTATAATCATTTTCCGGGAACTTAGAGAATTCTCTTACCTTGCCAATGTCGTGACAGATAGCGGCTGTAACAAGCAGATCACGATTTATGGACTTATATATGCTGGCATAATAGTCACTGATTTTTGCCACAAACAGTGAATGCTGCAGCAGTCCTCCGATGAAGGAATGATGAAGTGACTTTGCTGCACTGGAGTATTTGAACTGCTTTATGAAGTCCTGATCGTCCACAAAGAAGCTGTGAAGAAGCTGTTTCAGATAGGTGTTGTTAATGCTCTCGATCATTTCCAGAAGCTGGCTGTACATAGAGTCAATATTGTAAGGCGTGTAAGGCATGTATTCTGAGGGATCGTACTCATTTTCTGCTGCCTTACGAACTCGCCTTATAGTGAGCTGCAGATTATTATTAAATGAAGTAACCTGTCCGGATATCTGGATATAATCGCCTGTTTCAAAGTGTTCTATGGCATTTGTCAGATCCCATATCTTGCCGTCTATAGTTGCTGTCTTATCCTGCAGGGTAACACTGTAGTAAGTCTTACCGGTCTTGCCCTGAGCAACGGTTTTATTCTTGCAGTAATATATTTCTGTAACATTTTCTCCTTCACGGAGAGAGTCTATATAATTCATATAAAAAATCCTTTCCTATATAATGGTCAGTTGATAATGACCAGTTCCTACTATATCAGACTATTTTCAGATTTACAAGCATGTGGAAGCAGGTGATAAAAGTCTATGAAAAAAATGCTTGCATTTTACCCATTCCTCTATTATAATACATCATGCGTCTCGAAGAGGCGAATTAAATATAGGGGTATCGCCAAATGGTAAGGCAACGGACTCTGACTCCGTCATTTCAAGGTTCGAATCCTTGTACCCCTGCTAAAAAGGTCTTAGTGATATATAAACACTAAGACCTCTTTTTTTCGCTTAAATAGGGCGTTTGCAGGACGTTTATACTGATTTATACTAGTAAAAAAATATTCAATGAATACGGACGAATCAGTATTAATTTCGTACAAAAAACTAAAAGTTACCTATAATTTCGAATTGATAGGTAACTTTATAGTGTATTTATATGTATTATTTCCAGTTTTGAATGGATTTAACTTCTTTCAATCTTTCCGGATCTGTTCCATGTTTTTTCTTAATCATTATCTGTTCTATTATTTCTGATCGGCTTTCATCAGTTAGTGAGTAAAATGTTGTCAGAAGATTATCAACATCTGGCATAGCTTCGGATCCAAATAGTTGCATTAATGGAGCCAGTGAATGAACAAGATAAGTCTTTATTCTATTATTTTCTAGTATACCGCCTAATCCATCTGGAAGTGTTGGATATATTTCTTCTGCGTTTACATCTCCAGAGAAAGGAGAAGCACTACATATTTCATTAACATCTATATCTAATGCATTTGCAATTCTTAATGCATAATCAAATCTTAAATTTGAATCTCTATTTATGCTTGTATAGATGGAGGAATGATTAATACCTGTTTTTCTTGAAAGCTCACGAACATTCATCCCTTTTGAATCAAGTATTTCCTTTAATCTCTTTCCGTCTCCCATAATTTCTTAACTTCCAGTGATTTTACGACTCAAGCATAGAATCCCTGATCGGAACCAGCGCTAGCGCTATGGTCTGATCAGGGATCTTTTTTAACAAAAGAGAAATTCATTCAAGTCTTCAAGTGCCGCTTTCAACTCTGGATTTTTCTCTCTGGCTATGTAACGTTCCAGCTGAATT
>DGRT01000073.1 GCA_002391105.1 Lachnospiraceae bacterium UBA4381
TAAGCAGGCACAGAAGGAAGGTGCATCAGTTGAGGATATATCCGCCGGTCTTGCTTATTCTGTTATTAAAAATGCTTTGCTTAAGGTTATAAAGCTAACAGATCCAAAGCAGCTTGGTACAGAAATAGTTGTTCAGGGTGGAACATTTTATAATGATGCTGTACTCAGAGCCTTCGAGCTTGTGTCCGGTGCCAAGGCTATCCGCCCGGATATAGCAGGTATCATGGGAGCCTTTGGAGCGGCACTTATTGCAAGAGAGAATTATACCGAAGGCTTTACTTCTACCACACTTCCAAGTGAAGATGTAAATGCACTAACCTATGAGACTCAGATGGCAAGATGCGGTCAGTGTACAAACAACTGTCTCCTTACTATCAATAAGTTCACCGGAAACCGTCGATTCATCACCGGAAACCGCTGTGAAAAGGGACTTGGTCTCAAAAAGAATAAGGAAAATATGCCGAATCTCTATGAGTATAAATTTAATCGCATATTCTCCTACGAGCCACTTTCTGCCGAGGAGGCTGTAAGAGGCGAGATTGGTGTGCCAAGAGTTCTTAACATGTATGAAAATTATCCTTTCTGGTTTACTTTCCTGACTGAACTAAAGTACAGAGTCATACTCTCTCCTAAGTCCACCAAGAATATCTACCAGATGGGAATCGAATCCATACCAAGTGATACAGAATGTTATCCTGCCAAGATAAGCCACGGCCATGTAATGTGGCTTGTTAAGAATGGACTAAAAACTATCTTCTATCCATGTATTCCTTATGAAATGAATGAGACACCGGACGCAAATAATCATTATAACTGTCCTATCGTTACTTCATATTCTGAGAATATAAAAAATAATATGGAGGAAATCGAAACTGAGCATATAACCTATATCCGTCCTTTCCTGGCATTGGATAACAGGCTTGCCCTTAAGGACAGAATGTTCAGGGAATTTTCCAAATATACAGATGTTACCAAAGAAGAAATCAGCAATGCTATAGATAAAGCTTATGAAGAAGCAGCTCATGTAAAGGAAGATGTACGTAAAAAGGGCGAAGAAACTCTGAAGTTCCTGGAGGAAAACCACAAAGTCGGTATAGTTCTTGCAGGACGTCCTTATCATGTTGATCCGGAGATCAATCATGGTATTCCTGAACTGATCAA
Source organism: Lachnospiraceae bacterium UBA4381 (assembly GCA_002391105.1). Classification (GTDB taxonomy): domain Bacteria; phylum Bacillota; class Clostridia; order Lachnospirales; family Lachnospiraceae; genus Eubacterium_Q. The sequence continues at coordinate 1,162 of DGRT01000073.1, forward strand.
CTCCTATGGCGTAGCGGTTCTGTCTGAGGATTCTATCTCTCATCTCTCAGATGTAGAAAGACCACTTATTGTATCTGATCAGTGGATGTATCATTCAAGACTATATAAAGCGGCCAACTATGTTAAGACCAAAACCAATCTCGAACTGGTTCAGCTCTTCTCCTTTGGCTGCGGTCTGGATGCTGTAACAACCGACTGTGTTAAGGATATACTGTCTAATTCCAATAAAATATATACAGTTCTTAAGATTGATGAGGTATCTAATCTGGGAGCTGCACGTATCAGGATCAGATCACTGCTTTCCGCTATGAAGGTTCGTGAAAAGAAGCATTTTATGCCTGTTGATTGTTCTACTGCTCTTCACAGAGTAGAATTTACCAAGGATATGCGTGATGAATATACCGTACTCTGTCCGCAGATGTCACCTATTCATTTCAAGATGCTTCAGGCTGCCATGAAACATTTTCATGTTAACTTCCTGATGCTTCCTGATGCAACAAAGTCAACCATTGATGAAGGACTTAAGTTTGTAAATAATGACGCCTGCTATCCTTCCATTATAGTTGTCGGTCAGCTTATGGAGGCTATACAGTCAGGCAAATATAATACCGATAAGCTTGCAGTAGCCATAACTCAGACCGGTGGAGGCTGCAGAGCAACTAATTATATAGGATTTATCAGACGTGCCCTTGCAAAGGCAGGCTATGACCAGATTCCTGTAGTTTCTATCAGCGCGCAGGGACTTGAAAAAAATTCAGGTCTAAAGATCAATCCTAAGGGATTAAAATGCGCTATGCACGCAGTAATGTATGGTGACCTCTTTATGAGAGTTGTATATAGAACACGTCCATATGAGAAGGTTCCCGGATCTGTAAACAAGCTTCATAGAAAATGGGAAAGAATCTGTATAAGAGATATAGAAAGAGGCTCTCATAACTTTAAAAGAATCGTCAGGGATATAGTCCGTGAATTTGACGAGATACCACTTGATGAATCCATAAGAAAGCCAAGGGTTGGTATCGTAGGCGAGATACTGGTTAAGTTCCTTCCTTCTGCAAATAATCATCTGGTTGATCTTCTTGAAGCAGAAGGCGCAGAAGCCGTAATGCCGGACCTGCTGGACTTCCTGCTATACAGCGCCTATAACAGCAATTATAAATATGAATATCTTGGAAAGACTAAGAAGTCAGCAAAGATCAGTAATCTGATCATAAAGCTGCTGGAGAATCTCAGAGCGCCTATGAGTAAGGCACTTAAGGAAAGTAAGAGATTTGAACCGCCTACACCTATTGCAACTATCGCTTCTTACGCAAGACCTATAGTATCAATCGGAAATGAAACAGGAGAAGGCTGGTTCCTGACCGGAGAAA
>DGRT01000173.1 GCA_002391105.1 Lachnospiraceae bacterium UBA4381
TAAATGAGCTTTTTTCTTCCATGGGTAACTTCACCTCTGCCTTCGGCATGGATCAGCTCAACTTTGGAACACTGCTCGGCTTTTATGCGGTTGAGGGAGGAAATATACTGGGAATCGGTGGTGCATTTTTCGCTGCAATAGTAGGCGTAAATGCACTCATGAAGGAAGAGCAGCATAGAACAGCAGAGTTTCTTCTGACACATCCCGTATCCAGAGCGAGAGTCGTTACCGAAAAACTGATAAGCGTATTTGTCATCATTATCATCCTGAATATGGTTGTATTTGGCTGTTCTGTGCTTTCTATACTTTTTATAGGTGAAAAGGTATTTACAAAGGAGCTGCTGCTGTTCCATCTGGCATATCTTTTTATGCAACTGGAGATAGCAGGAATATGCTTTGGAATATCAGCATTTCTTACAAAGTCCGGTATGGGAATAGGAATCGGAGTTGCCGGTCTGATGTATCTGCTGAATATTGTAGCCAATATTTCTGAGGACGCTAAGGCACTCAAATATATTACCCCTTTCGGATATACCGAAGGTGCTGATATAATCAATACACAGGAAATAAATATTCACTATCTGATTCCGGGTATTATACTTATGCTTATCGGAATCGCATGTGCATATATCAAATACACCAGAAAGGATATAGCATCATGAATGATAAATTCTACGCTCTTCCCAAGGAGAAACAGGACAGGATACTCAATGCAGGCTTTAAGGTATTTTCACAGAATTCCTATAAGAAAAGCCCTATGAACGAATATGAAGGAAAAGTAGATGTAGATAAGGTCGTTAAGGATTACCGCAAAATCATAGATTTCTGGAAGAAGCTTTATCTGAAATAAGCTTCACTCCTTTACGTAGTCTGTCCAGACCATCCTCTACAAGGGCTCTCGGACAGGCTACATTCATTCTGAGATATCCTCTTCCTGCCTCTCCATATACGCTTCCATCTGTTATCCAGAGTCCGGTACTTTTACGTATAAACCGGGCAGGCTCCATATTAACATTCTCACATATATCCGGCAGCTTCCCTGCATCAATCCAGCAAAGATATGTTGCGGACTCAGAAACATCTCTAAGCTCCGGAATATTTTCCTGAATATATTTTTTAACCAGCATTTTATTACCGCCGATATATTCTCTTAGTTCATCCAGCCACTCTTCTCCGTATTTATAGGCTGCAACAGCCGCCTGAACTGCAAATACATTGGGTTCAGCCACCTCATCAGTATTAAGCCCTCTCCAAACCTTATGCCTGAGAACAGGATTTGCCGCAAAAACAGCCGCACTGCAAAGCCCGGCTATATTAAAGGTTTTTGAAGGCGCTATGCAGGTTATACTTATATCCCTGTTAACCTCATTCACACTTGCAAATGGTATATACTCTCCCTTCGGACATATCAGGTCACAGTGTATCTCATCACTCACTACAGTGGTGCCATACTTTGCGCATATTTCACCGACTCTGCTTAGAGTATCTTTGTCCCAGACTATTCCTATGGGATTCTGCGGATTACAGAATATAAGCATGGAAACCTGAGGATCTGAGACCTGCTTCTCAAAGAGCTCCCAGTCGATCTCAAAATGTCCAGCACCTGCTTCACTATCCTCAGAGGCAATCGCTTCATTCTCTATATATTTAAGCGGGCATTCCACAGGAACCCTGCCGTTATTAAGTATGGAATTGAAGAAAATATTATAGACAGGAGTAAATATAAGTACCTTTTCGGCAGGTGTAGTAAGCTTCCTCACTATACTGGATATAGCCGGCACTACTCCTGTGCAGAATATCAGCCAGTCCTTCTCAATAGTAAAATGATGTCTTTTCTTCCACCAGTCTATATAGCTCTCACTCCATTCATCCGGTACTATGGAATAACCAAATACTGCATTTTGAGCGCGTTTCATAATAGCCTCGGTTATCTCCGGGACTGTTTCAAAGTCCATATCTGCTACCCACATAGGAAGCTCGCCGTCAGAGATTTCCCACTTTAGTGAATTTGTTCCTGATCTATCTATTATTTTGTCAAAATTATACTTAGACATAGCCTTTTCCTCATGCTTCAACATGGTATTATATCGGGAAATCACTGTATGATTCCATCAAACTTATCAAGCTTCTCACCAATCTCTGCCTCTATAACAGTCTTATCCACATCAACCTCTGCAGGATCCATTATCAGCTTATCTATCCTTGGCGCCTGAATCCTTCCACCGTATGGATTCATAACACTATCTATCTTATCTGTGATTTCCGCATCTACAGTCGAATATTCAAATGCCAGACTGGTTCCTGACAGCCTGCAGTTTACAAGCTTCAGACCCTCCACATAGCAAAGACCCTGAAGGCTTTTTATCTCGCAGTTGATCAGGGTAACATTCTTAGAGTTCCACGCAAGATATTCTCCTTCTATATAGGAATCCCTGATTATTACATTTTCCGCATTCCAGACACAGTCCTTTGAATATAATACTGAGTTGGATATCTCCACATTCCTGCAGCCGTCGAAGCTGTAGTTACCATTCAGCACAAGATGGTCAACCTTTAGGTTACTTGAGTCCATTCCAAAATAATCTCCGGCAGCAGTCACATTACTAAGTGTCACATCCTCGCACCACCACAGGGTTTCCTTAGCATCAGAAAGCTTTATATCCGACAGCGTAAGATTCCTGCATCTCCTGAACTCTTTAGGTGCATCTATCTGACAATTCTTTATAGAAAGGTTCTGACTATACCATACTCCGGCTCTTGCATTTTCCGCAAAATATGTCTCTTCTACATCTATATCCTTTGCATACCACAGAGGATACTTCCATCTGAAGGCTCCCCCTTTTACACTTATATCCTCCGCCTCCTTAAGCGGAGACTCACCAACATCAAATGTACAGTCAACAACATCTATTCCCTTTGCCGCAAAAAGAGGCCTCTCTTCAGTAAAGCTCACTCCAGTAATTACATTTCTGCTCATATATTAAATCCTTTCCATTAATTCTTATGTGACAAGGGGACAGGCACCTTGTCACCAAATGTGACAGGGGGACAGGCACCTTGTCACCTAGCATAAATCGAGGAAGCCGCTATCCCTTACCATTTCATACACTTCCGGTTTCATATTCGTTATCTTCATATTTCCGAATTCCAGTCTCAGCTTTTCAAGCACCCTAAGAACTGATAGAGATATACTTTCGATTCCCGCAGCATCAAAAAGAGTTCTGGTGTTAGTGCCATTATTAATAATATAATACATTTCCTTTTCAAACTGTATGTATGATCTAATAGAGGAAGTATCCGGAAGCTGAATAATCATTTCTCTGCCGCCGTCTCTGTAAACGATATTATATTCACCAAATATACCTTTATCCATATAACTCCAATTACACTACTTAAGCCATAATTCTCTGATATAATGATTATACTACAAACTCAGGATTTTTTGCCTGTTAAATAATATACCGCAAGTGCTGTTCTATGTGAAAGATTCTCTTTAGAAAGAATGTTCGTAATATAGTTCTTCACAGTTCCCTCTGATATATACAGCTTTGATGCTATTTCCTTATTAGAAAGCCCCTCTGCTATCGCTCTCACTATATCCAGCTCTCTATCTGAATATCCGGAAGCATCAAATCCGCTTGAGGAGCTGTCTGCCGCTTCACTACGTGATGCTTTTTCCGCCAAAGATTCCAGCATTCCCTCCTCCATAACTCCGGTTCCGGCATATACAGACTTGATCATCTGCTTCAAATGCTCCGGAGTATGATTCTTGATGAGGTACCCCTTGGCTCCATTTTGAAGAGCCTTTCTTACCAGATCATCATCATCGAAGGTGGTAAGTATCAAAACCTTGCCCAGATTATGCTCAACTATATATCCGGTCGCCTCTATTCCATCCATTTCCGGCATCTGAATATCCATCAGGAATACATCCGGTCTTTCCTGCTCTGCCAGCTCTATCGCTTCCCGTCCGTTAGCTGCACATCCCAGAACCTGAAAATCCTCATCCACATCCAGAATGATCTTCATACCATCTCGTACAAAATCACTGTCATCTGCAATTATAACCCTGATCTTATCCATTCACTTATCCCCTTCATATATTACTGTTCCCATCATATATTACTGTCCCCATCATATATTATAGCCCCTTCATATATTACTGCCCCATCATATATTACTGCCCCATTAAATATTACTGCCCCATTATATATTACCGTCCCATAATATATTACTGCCCCCACTCGTTACCATTCACAATTAACTCAGAATACACTCCTGATTCCACAGAGGTATGAAACGGTACACCGTAAACCAAGTAACTGATACATCCGCGCAGAATAACCCTTCACGCATATCGACTTAAAACGCAGCTGTAGTGGGCTGCAGCGGAAGCAGTGTATTTACCGTAAAGCCTGCTTCTGTTTCAAAGCTGATATTGCCGCCCGCATTTCGGACTCTCCGTCTCATTCCGGAGATTCCCATTCCATCTACTATAGAGTCACAGCCCTTGCCATCGTCTGACACCGTACATCTGACCATCTCATTCATTACTATTATTTTTATATCTATTCTCCTGCATCTGGAATACTTCATGGAATTAGTAACCGCTTCAAATGTATTATCAAGTATTACCTCCCACAGCTCATTGGATATACCGGACAGGTTTCCCTCAGTTGTAAGTTCTGCCTCCACGCCTTTATTATTGCAGTCGTTACACAGCTCATATATCTGGAGAAGTGCCATCTTCTTTTTCTCAGGACGTTCCCTTCTAAGTATTGCCCTTATCTCATCCATTCCTGTACGGAGCTGATCTATAACTGACTGCAGCATACTCCTTGCCTTCTCAGGCTCCGCATCCATTATGACCTTTGCCGCTTCCAGTTGATATATGGAACCATTTATATTATGCCCCAGCTTATCATGAAGAGTCTGTGACAGCGCCGCCCTCTCCTCCAGAACCTGATTCTCAGCCCGTAGCATATTCTTCTTCAGCTCAGCCTTTACCTCATATTCCCTTGCCTCGTAGTCCCTCTTAAGCCCCTGCTGTGTAACAATATCCTCATACATTTGCGCTTCGTATCCGGCAACCACGTATTCATGCTGAAGATAGAATATGATCAGCATAGTAATAACCATAAACTCTGTCAGATAGCCAACCGGACTATCAGCAAACAGCCACATATATATCAGCAGATACATATAATACTTAGCCTTTAGATGTACCAGAAGCTCAAAGCACAGAAATATGGCGAGAAGCACAAAGCTCATCCCACCATAGTATAATAGCATAGCCGTCACAGCTATCACCCCTGAGAATAATAGCTGCCTTTTACCCTCTATCAGTTCCTTAAGAGTCATTAAGGTTATATAACACGAAACAAGCAGGAGTATCCTGATAGATACCCCTGTCCTGCTTTGTAGTTCCAGAAATCCATACATACCATATATCAGCATCAGCAGGATTCGGACCAGTATATAATAATTACTTTTTAAGAATTTCCCCATTCCTCGTTCCTTCTAAGTTTAAGTCCCAGACCGCCCAAGCTTATTACAACTGCCAGATAGGCTACCGTAATACATATTAACATACCAAAGGCACTATTGTCGTGGGTAAATATCATTTCTGCACATTCCAGAAACCACTTTTGCGGCACCAGGGACGATATTACCTTGATGAAATCAGATGTGTTATTAAGCGGGAAATAAAGTCCGCTCAGCAGTGCCGAGAAGCACCATACAGCGAAGGCAGCTACATTTGCACTCATTACATCACCCAAAACAATACCTAGGAATAAGCTTATAGAGCCAAATATTAATCCCAGCAGGAAGATCATAAGCAGGAACAGAAACCGGTTCATCCCAAGACTATCCTCACCTGTTATCAGGGTACAGATTCCCATTACCACTGTTGACATTATCGAGATAAACAGTACCGAGATGAACTTCGCACCAAAATACCTGATTGAGCCGGTTCCTGTCAGACCAATTCTGGTATATACGCCATTTTTCTGCTCATTAATAGCTGTGTGCGCCACAAATATTCCGCAGAATACAAATCCCAGAGTCATAAATGCAAATGCATATCCCAGTTGTGTCTTATGATTAACCTGCTCTGCTGTGAGGCTTTTGCCTGAAGAACCGGCAATGGATATAACATGTTTATCAGAATATATATCGTCCATTGTCTCTATATAATCCGTACCCATCAGAGCTGCTTTATTAATATAAAACTCGATATCTGATTTGAGAACTGATGTTCTTTCATCATCAGAGAGCTCATATACCTTTATACTTTTCGCCAGCTCACCTGCCGACTTCCCCTCTTCAAATCCGGGATACAGATATATGCTGACTCCCATTCTGTCCTCATATCCATCTCTGGACATATGTTTATCCAGAAATTCATCTGTAAAAACTTCACCCTCACTATCAGTCATATCAGCTCTGACAACCAGATACAGTCCGGAATTAGCCAGATTCTTAAGCAGTCCCTCTGACATTTCGGTGCCGGCAGCATCATATACCTTGATCAGATACTCACCGTTTCCACCATTATATGCAACCTTATCATCTTCATTATTCAGTTCTATAATCTTACCGGCTTCCTTCTCCATATATGCAGCGGAGCTGTCAAACTTAATCTTAAGAATAATAGTTGACAGGAGCGGAGTCAGACATAGAAAGAACCAGAACGCCTTCATCCTGAGTAACAGCTTCATACTTGTTTTAACCAATGCTAACATTCGCCCTTCCCCCTTCTGATAGTTCCTGTTAATACAGCCACCAGAGAACAGATAACCATGATTCCCAGCGTAAATACGATACTGCTGACAACATAATCACTGTGCCCCATACAGGACAGCTCCACCAGAGCCCTGTTTACGTGATAAATAGGTGATATATCCTTCAGTATCTGTGGGTGGGATGAGAACATATATGTCTCGAAGCTTCCACCCCAGAATCCCATGAACCAGACCACTGCAAATACACCGATAATAGTAACTACTGTATTTTGGGTTATGCTGTAAACCATTAGTCCAAATGCAGTTGATGCAGCCGCAGACAGTACAACTATTAAGAAGGACAGTAGCGGCGCTCCCCAATGAACCCCAAATACAAGAATGGTTATCAGAGCTGATATTATAGAGGAAACAGAAACCACCAGAACCATCGGAATAAACTTCGCCAGATAGAGTTTAACCCCGGACAGACCTGATACCTCCAGCTTCTTGCCTATATGATACTTCTTCTCGGCAGTGAAAATACCGGCTCCACACACGATAGCACACCATCCGAAATATACTACTTCGATGATTCCATAATAATCTACGGCATCAATCGGCTCCATGAAGGATGCTTTTTCCAATACGAGTTCTACTTCCCCGCTCTCTCCGACACCGCCGGCCGCAGTCATTATCTCAGCAGCCGATCTGGTCAGAAAGGTCGTGATCATATATTCAAGAGCCTTGGCACCATACTTCTCAGCATCATTTTCGTAAATGGTATATCCTCCATCCTCTTCAAATACTACGAAACCTGCCAGCTCCTCTTCCCGGATAAGCTTCTCTATGTCACCGTCTGAATACTCATACAGATTTATATTTTCTTCCTCTGCCACAGGTTTGATATAGTCTATAATCTCACTGCCTGCTGCAGCCTCCAGCCTGTAGCCTGCCTTAACAGAGTCACCGGATTCATACTTCTCCATCATATCTCCAAAGGCGCTGGACAGCATAGCTACCAGAATAATGGGAGTAACAATATACAGCAGAATATTGGTAGCACTCCGCATCATCAGTTTAAAATTGTTTTTTACCAAATAACGTATCATTTATCTTCCCCTCTAATAATCTCTCAGCTTCTTACCCGTCATAGTCAGGAACACTTCCTCAAGGGTTATGGAGGAAGTATCATCCACCACCATTTTCTTGAGCTCCTCGCTGGTTCCCGTCGCAATAACCTTGCCATTATCCATAATTGCTATCTTGGTACAGATGGCTTCAACCTCTTCCATATAGTGGCTTGTGTATATAATAGTCGCACCATTCTTATTAGATTCCTTGATCTTATCCAGAATAAAGTTTCTGGACTGCGGATCGATGCCAACTGTCGGTTCATCGAATATCAGCAGACTGGGATGATGTCCTATGGCACAGGCAATATTCAGCCTTCTCTTCATACCACCGGAAAATGTCTTTGCATAGTCATTTTTCTTTTCCAGCAGACCGACATACTCAAGAGATTCCTCTATTCTCTGTTTCAGCTCCTGCCCCTTGATACCATACAGAGAGGTAAACAGCTCCACATTCTCCCAGGCCTTCAGATTTCCGTGAATTGCCAGCTCCTGTGGAATGTAACCCAGCTCATGAATCAGTTCATTACGGTGCTTCTTAAAATCCTGCCCCTTAAAATCCACCTCTCCAAGGGTAGGCTTTACTATACCGCATATCATATTCATGGTGGTACTCTTACCTGCTCCATTCGGTCCGAGGAGTCCGAATATTTCTCCCTCCTCTATTTCGATATTCAGATTATCAACTACAACTCTGTTATCATATTTTTTCGTAAGATCCTTGGTTTTTAGAATTATTCCCATGTTATTACTCCATTCTTTTTTCTGTTTTCGTGACCGGCACACCGGTTGCAAAATAACCGGACTAATGCCCATGTCCCCTGAGATGCAGGCTATGCCGGATATATGACCAGGACTGACACAAATAAATAAGTGTGCCGGTTCTTTCAACTGACACACTCATTATATTGATTATTCATTTTCATTTGTAGTGAAAAAAGATACATTCTGAATATGACTTTAGTCATATTTCTAATTACCGGCAAGCCCTATATCTCCGCCTTCCCTGCAAGGATATTCTTATAATCAGCAAGATTCTTACGAAGCAGATTCGGTGTATCCAGTTCATACGGACACCTGCTCTTACACAGCCCGCAATCCACACATTCCTCTATCTTCATCATAAGTCCCTGCCACTCTTCAGACAGAAAATTCTCAGATGGTGCTCTTCTGATAAGCTGGGACATCCTTGCACAGTTATTGATCTGTATCCCGACTGTACAAGGCATGCAGTAACCGCAGCCACGACAGAAGTCGCCCATAAGATTCTTCCTGTCCTCTTCTATGAAGGCAGCTATCTCATCCGTCATCTCCACTTCTGTATCAAAGTATTTCAGCCACTGGTCAAGCTCCTTCTCCCTCTGTATTCCCCATATCGGAAGCGCATTATACTGACTCATAAATGCCATACATGCATCGCTGTTTGTGAGCAGACCTCCGGATAGTCCCTTCATGGCTATAAAGCCCATGTCAGCCCTCTGGGCAGCCCGAACAAGATCTATATCCCTCTGGGTAGCAAGATACGAAAATGGAAACTGGAGAGTTTCATACAGTCCGCTTTCCACTATTTCCTCTGCAACTCCTATCAGATGTGCAGTGATTCCTATATGTCTTATCTTCCCCTGCTCCTTCGCTTCCAGCATGGCTTCGTACATTCCGGTTCCGTCTCCCGGTCTGTAGCACTGCTTTACACAGTGAAACTGGTATATGTCCAGATAATCAGTTTTAAGATTCTTAAGAGTAGTTTCGAGATCCTTCCAGAACTTATCCGGTGTAGTTGCCTGAGTCTTTGAGGAAATATATATCTTCTCACGCATTCCCTCTATAGTGCCAAATGCTTCTCCCAGCTTCTCTTCACTATCGGAATAAGCACGGGCAGTATCGAAAAACCTCATACCGCCTTCATATGCACCACGAAGCAGCTTCACAGCCATATCCATATCCACTCTCTGGATAGGCAGTGCGCCAAATGCATTCTGAGGCACCTTTATACCTGTCTTTCCCAATACTATTTCCCTCATAGATATAACCCCTTCCTAACTTTTTATAAGTTCTTCCAATGTTTTAAATAATATATCCGGTTCAACCGGCTTACTAAGATGAGCATTCATGCCTGCCTGAAGGCTTCTCTGCACATCCTCGTCAAAGGCATTGGCAGTAAGAGCTATGATAGGAACAGTTCCGGCATCCTCTTTATCCAGTGCCCTTATAGCTCTGGTTGCCTCCAGTCCATCCATCTCAGGCATCCTCATATCCATGAGAATAGCATCATAATAATGTGCAGGATTTGAACTGAATTTTTCCACAGCAATCCGTCCATTCTCTGCCGTATCAGAGATAATACCTCTCATTTCCAGAACCATCGCCATTATCTCTGCATTTACCGATACATCTTCTGCAAGCAGTATCCGCTTTCCTGTAAGGTCAACAGTTTTCCTCTCCTTTACATCATTCTTCTTCCTGAAGGCCTCCTTAAACTCATCCATCACATTTGCTGCAAAAAGTGGTTTTGAAACAAAGGTATCAACTCCGGCATTTCTTGCCGTATCCACTATCTCATCCCAATTATATGAGGTAAGTATAATAATCGGAGTCTCATAACCGACTATCTCACGAATACGCTTTGTGGTTTCTATTCCGTCCATCTCCGGCATCTTCCAATCCACCAGAATGAGATCATAGTCTTCTCTTCTTCCATGCCTGATCTTCACCAGTTCAAGTGCCTCCTGCCCGGAGGTAACTGTTTCGCACCTGACTCCAACCTGCTCCATGATGACTTCCGCATGCTCGCAGGCTATGGCATCATCATCAATCACAAGAACGTTTATATCATTTGCATCTACATCTCCATCTGCCGGTTTATCCTTTTTCATCTCCGACTCAAAGAGAGTCACCGTAACGATAAATGTAGTTCCGACATTCTTCTTACTCTCAACCTCAATATGACCATTCATCAGCTCCACTACACTCTTAGTTATAGGCATTCCGAGTCCGGTACTTCCGTACTTGTTTACCACCGATGAATCCTCCTGGGTAAATGGTTCAAACAGATGTGGAAGGTACTCCTCACTCATACCACAGCCACTATCCTTCATGGTAAATCGTAAGGTTACATTTCTGTCAAAATGATTGATATTCTCAACCAGAAGGGAAACCTTTCCTCCCTCCGAAGTAAACTTGACCGAATTACCAAGTATATTAAGTAGCACCTGACGAAGCTTGACGTCATCCCCTACGTAGTAATCATCAACCACACCCTTAATACGGCATTCATATTCAAGTCCCTTCTCTTTGCACTGTCCTCCTATTATAGTATTAACCTGTTCCAGCATCTTGGAGAAGGAAAACTCTTCTTTACGTATTACCATTCTGCCAGACTCGATTCTGGACATATCAAGAATATCATTAATTATGCCCAGCAGGTGATTAGCACTGGTTCCGATTTTTTCAGAATGTTCACGCACCTTATCGCTGATATCAGGATCATTCAGGACGATACTGTTCAGTCCTATGATAGCATTCATCGGAGTACGTATCTCGTGACTCATATTTGACAGGAAAGTGGTCTTTGCCTTATTTGCCTGCTCAGCCGCAGAAAGAGCCTCCTGTAAGGCTCTGCTCTGTTCCATGGTTTTTCTGGTTTCACTATCTACGTTCACAAAGCAGGCTCCTACAGCATGCACTATATGATCCTCTCTGTCCTCCGGATGTCTGACTCCGGCAAAACGTATCTCTTCATAGGAATCCACGCCATGACGATGTACCATATAACGGTAGGCTATTACTCTCTGGGATTGGAGCCCTTCCCTGATACTGTCCGGCTGTACAAAGTCCAGAAACTTCTGTTTATATTCCTCCTTAATGGTGCTTTCGGCATACTTCTCCAGTTCATACAGATAATCAAATCTGTCACCTGCCTTAAGTCCGTTTTTGATAGCCCCATGCTGCTGATAGCATACTCCCTCTCCTGTATCAAGCTCCAGATAATAAACACTCCAGTAATCTGATGCAAGGGCAGTTATAAGACGGTCCTGTTCCTCACCAAGCTTCTTCTGATTCAGCAGCTCCTCCTGAAGAGACAGCCTGTTTTCCAGTTCAGCCTGCTTGATACGGTTTTCGGTTTCAGCCGTTTCTTTTTCAAGAACCAGACTGGCATTACTACGCATCTGTCCCACTATTATAGAAAACATTATCAGCAGTATAGCTGTTGCAAGACATGACTGAACTATACTCCTGATTATAGTAGCCCGTGATATGGATTCAATACGGTTACTTATAACATTTTCCCTGATAAGGTAGGTCAGCATCCAGTCAGTTCCCTCTATCGGAACATAGGTAAGAGTTTCCTGAATACCATTATAATTAAAGGTAATAACACCCTTCCTGTGATCTGTAAAATCCTTCTTCACCTGTTCCAGAGAATAGTTCTCATCAAAAACCGCATTTTCCAGTGCTTTAAACAGATTATTGACATTTGCCTGTCCACTAAGTACTTTGTTACTGAGTGCTATACCCTCGGAAGAGTAAAGATTGCAGTAGGTGGTATTAGATTTATCAGAGGCAACTGATACCCCCTGCAGCATTTCATCCATCTCTATTTCCATGAAGCACGCCCTCAGCTCATGGTCTTCAAACAGAATCGAATCCACGGGAACAACTATAACCACTGTCTTTGCATCCTCATTAATATCCTTTACATATATCTCTGCTTCCGAGAGCGTCTCAGGATCAAAGGGATAGCTGTCTATATCATCCATAGTTCCTGTTGATGTGTATATAAGCCCTTCTTCATCAACAAATGCAAACTTATCCAGATGAAAAAGTGTCTTCATTCTGAGCTGGAAAGCCTGCAAATGCTCCTCACTGCTCAAATCTTCATCCGTAAGAGAATCTATAGCTATCTTGATAACCTCAATATTATCATTAAGATTCTTCTCAACAACCTCCTCACGTCTGCCTGCCAGCTCATCCAGATAAAAAAGGCTTACAGACTGAACAGCCTGTTTAGTTCCATCCGATGCGCTATGCCCCATCCACAGAGTTCCAACTACCATAATGAGTGCAACAAGAACACCACCTATTATTCCAACACGGATATTGGTTTTACTGGAATGATTAATCATTTATTCCTTCAGTCCTCCCCCATCGCATTATAAAAGCTGTTTCTTTTTTCCCACATTTCTTCTAACAATTTACTATAATCAGTATCCTGTCTGTTTCTGAGAAGCTCTGTCATTTCTTCTACCGGTTTATATATAGGCGTAAGAGAAAGATTAGCGAGAATACCCTTAAGTGCATGCGCCTCGTCAAATGCCGCATCCAGATCCTTTTCCAGGACACTTTCCTCAAGCTTCCTGTAGTGTTCCTCCTCCAGAGCCTTAGTTACCATCTTAAGATAAAACATCTCATTTCCGGCACATCTTTTTACTCCTTCGTCTGTATTTGCTCCAAGTCTGGCTAATAGTTCTATATTCATCTCTTATCCCCTTTCAATGTAGCATATAAGATCCATATGTAATTATTCATGTCATGCAACCAAAGAACCATTTTTCTTAGAAATACTCCTGCTCCCCGATGATACGTTCAAAGCACTAATCTTATTTCAGAAGCACCTTTAAAGTATCAAACAAAGCCTCCGGTTCCACCGGCTTACTAAGATGCGCATTGAGTCCTGCCTGGAGACTTCTCTGAACATCCTCATCAAAGGCATTAGCTGTAAGTGCAATAATCGGAATCCTCTCAGCATCCTCTCTGTCAAGCATCCTGATATGCTTTGTTGCCTCCAGCCCATCCATTTCCGGCATCCTCATATCCATAAGTATAGCATCAAAGTAACCCTCCGGATGACCTGCAAAGCTCTCTACTGCCAGCCGTCCGTTTTCCACATGCTCAACCTCCATATCATGCATAGTCAGTATCATACTGATTATCTCTGCATTTATCGCAACATCCTCTGCCAGAAGAATCCTTCGCCCTTTCAGAGACACCTCACTTCGTACCGAATTCTGATTCTTCTTCTTGAATGCCTCCTTAAACTCATCCATTACACTTGATGCCATAAGAGGCTTGGGGACAAATGTATCAACTCCCGCCGCCTTAGCCTCATCTATCACATCATCCCAGTTAAAGGAAGTAAGTATGATGATCGCCGACTCTGTTCCTATAGATTCCCTTATCTGTCTGGTTGTTTCTATGCCATCCATTTCAGGCATCTTCCAGTCCACCAGTATCAGATTGTAGGGTTCCCGTCTGGCATGCCTCAGCCTGATCATCTCCACTCCCTCCTGACCGGAAAGAGCCGTATCACAATTAACTCCAACCTGCCCTAGTATAAGCTTCGCATGTTCACAGGCTACCACATCATCATCTATAACCAGTACCTCCATGTCCTTTGGAGTTATATCATCCAACAGACTATCATTATCCTTTCTGGAAGACTCCTTGAGAGTGATGGTCACTACAAATGTAGTACCTTCATTTTTTCTGCTGCTGACCTTGATATTACCATTCATGAGTTCAACCAGACTCTTAGTTATCGGCATACCCAGTCCTGTACTGCCATACCGGTTGGTAGCAGACGAATCCTCCTGTGAAAAGGCATCAAATATTCTGGGCAGATAAGCCTCACTCATACCTATACCAGTATCCGAAATAGTAAATGTTATGGTATTGTTATCGCCAAACTCTGCTGTTTTCTGAACATCAAATGAGACCGTGCCTCCTCCTCTTGTAAACTTTACAGCATTACCCAGTATATTTATGAGTATCTGCTTCAGCTTCATATCATCGCCTATGTAATAATCACTGAGATTACTGCCCATAGTAAATCTGTAATCAATACCCTTATTATGACACTGTCCGCCTATGATAGTATTGACCTGATCCATAACCTTTGAGAAGGAAAACTCTTCACTGTTTATGATCATTCGTCCCGACTCTATCCTGGACATATCGAGTATATCATTTATTATACCAAGCAGATGATGCGCCGAGGTTCCGATTTTTTCCAGATATTCCTTCGTTTTCTCAGATATATCCGCATCACTTAAGGCTATATTATCCAGACCTATAATGGCATTCATCGGAGTTCGTATCTCGTGGCTCATATTGGATAAAAATGCCGTCTTTGCTCTGTTTGCCTGTTCAGCAGCAGCAAGCGCGTCCCCAAGAGTTTTATTATCAGCCAGATTCTTTCTGGTCTCAGCATCAACATCCGAGAAGCAGGCACTGATGGCATGAACCATATGATCTTCTCTGTCCTCCGGATGACGTACACCGGCAAATCTGATCATCTCATAGGTCTTCCTGTTATTTCTCTCAACCATATAGATGTATGAGATAACTCTGCTTTCCTTAAGACCTTCCTTTATATTCTCGGGCCTAATAAACCTGAGAAATGCTTCTCTATATTCATCAACGATATATCGATTGGCATATGCAGCAAATGCATCTGAGAATCTGAAACGCTCTCCCTCCTTAAGCGAATCCTCTATATCCGGACGAGCCTGATAGCATACTCCTTCATCGGTATCCAGCTGCACATAGTACACACTCCAGTAATCCGACGCCAAAGCGGTAATCAGTTTGTCCTGCTCAGCCTTTTTCCGTTCTTCCTCCAGGATTTTTTCCTGAAGAGAAAGCCTTTTCTCCATTTCCTGCTGTCTTGCTTCTGCTTCCTTGATTCTGGTCATCTGCGTAATATCGACACACATTCCCAGGGTACATAGTCTGCCTGTCGAATCCCTGAACTTCATCTTGGTTGTCTGGAGATTTCTTATGCTTACACCTCCGGCATCCGGAACATCCTCAAAGAATATATATGGTTCATCCATTTCGACAGCCTTCATGTCATCCTGAACAAAGTGATCTGCTGTTTTCTTATCAAATATTTCATGATCCGTCAGCCCTACAACCTCCTCCGGTGACGATTTATGCGCATACTCCGCAAATGCCTGATTACATGCCAGATATTTACCTGTTTTTGCATCCTTGGAGAAACTGAGAGCCGGCATATTTGAAAGTAGCGAAGCCACTGATCCCATAAGATCAGCAAGCTTCGCTGCAGACTCAACCTCTTCCATGAGCTTAATACTTTTCTCTTTTTTCTCTGTTATATCAGATATAAAGACGTAGTAAATACCACCATAGCTGTCAGTTTCTGTATAATGACCATAGTCATCTACCCACCTGACACTTCCATCTTTTCTGATGATCCTGTATTCCACATAATCAAAATTATCATCACTGCTGTCTATCTGTTCCGTAATAGACTCAGATATCCTCTCGTAATCATCCGGATGAAGCATACCTCTAAAGGTATAGCCCGTAAGACTTTTAAACTCCTCCAGATCCTTACATCCAAAGATATCAAGCACAGCCTTATTGGCATAAATAAGCTCCTCGCCATCCGAAGCCTTATATATAAAAAAGCCACCGGGCATATGACTGCCAATCTGTTCAACCATAGGTATCGTTTGCTCATTTAACTGAAACTTATCCCCAAGCATTAGTACCTCCCATAAAACCAAAAAACCGGAAATGCATCCTCCGCTTTGCTTCGGAGCATCGAATATCAGGAAAATCGATTTTATTATATCATACTCTTCATAGTATAACAAATGATCAACAAATACTGCATAGCAGCATATATTCAAATTTATACTTCCCACAGAACCAAAAAAGCATTACTATTACTATGGGACGATAAGTATCAATCGAAGGAATAACTGCTCATAATGCAGAATAATGTGAGGTATCAAATGGGAATGTCAGAAACCTACAAGTGGATAACATGTGCTATATTTGTGAGTATTGGTTTATTCTTTATTATAGCCACCATTATGGCAGATCGCGCCGGAAGATCAGGAGTTCCATTTGTAGGAAGCATATTCATATGCATAGGCTTTCTGCTTTCGCCTGTAAAGCTGCTGGCATTACTGGCACTGCTGGATCCGGGATTTTTAATGATTCCCTACGCATTTTACGAGAACCATCACATAGAAAAAATGAGGAAAAAATTTGATGCTGAGATAATAGAAAGAGGCTACAAAGACCAGTTAAAAGATATATCACATACTCTGATTGTCAGAGTTAAAGAAATAAATGATGAGCTTGATAAGGGCTGCTATGTTACCAACTTCATGTATAATCTGAGAATCCCCAAAGTATTCTTTGCTATATGTGAAGATGCAGACGGTAACAGATTCCTGCTGGTTGATGAAGGAGGAAAGGATAACCGGATAGACGCATTTCCCTTTGATTATAACACTGTAAGTCTGACGGGACTGGGCAAAAAAACAGCCCACCTGACAGTTGAACTTGAGATAATTAATACTACCAAGGATTCACTGGCAGGCAGGCTTTATAAATAATTTTGCCATGCTTCAGTGTTTGATCTTTCAAGTTCTTCTATTGATAGTCCTTCAAAAAGATCCCTCTTTCCTCCCAATATGCTTTAAGAGTTGATAAAAGAAGACTCTTTCCAAACCTTCTGGGTCTACTAAGAAAATATGGAATATTCTTGTGAACCAGCCTATAGATATTTTCAGTTTTATCAATATATAGGAAATTATCTGTACGAAGCTTTTCAAAGCTCTGAATTCCTATAGGAAGCTTTGTAGTCAAAATCAAGTTCCTCCGCCACTAGTCCAGGAATAAATAATTGATTCAAAGAGTGTATTGTTTTCGGATAAAATATGTATAACAGTTTCTTCCACTCCATATTCTGTCCAGTGTTCCTGAGGACTTACGGATTGCTCTCAGAAGGTGCTTTTACTGCCGGAACATTATACATCTTAACAAACCGGTGACAGTAATAATCGCCGTAACGGTCACTTTTCAGATGGAGTAAAACCAGTACTACATTGTCTCCATATTTCGAAAGGTTTATATCAGATAATCCATACGCCTTTATAGTATCACTATCCAAAGTGTCATTATTCTTATAAAACTTGAGTTCTTCTATCATAAATCCATTGTATACAGAATCATCAAACTGCCATGTAGTTTCAGATAGGCTTTTGTCATCATCTTCCTCACCATTCGTATTATAAACAATAGCACTATACTTAACAGTAAGCTTTTTATCTTTGCTTCCAACAGTTACATGTGTATATGTTTTATCAAATAAAGTAATCGAAGTATTATTTGTTATACTCGGATTGCCAGTCTCCATATCTTCACCAAAATACTTAGCACCATCTATTTCTGATTCTATTTTTTCAAGTATTATATCAGAAACCTGACTTCCAAAGGTTTCTCCCTTGACCTCATAGTACGTATTAGCAATTGTCGCTATGATCATTGAAGAACAAGCCATAAAAATACCAAGCAAAGCAAAACTCACTATCATTTCAATGAGAGTTGTACCTGAATTATTTTTACAAATCCTTTCTATTAGATTGTTTATCCTTCTTTTCAACATATAATTCCTTTAAGACAAAATTAACAAACAATAATATAGTTTCTTTTATTAGATAATATAGCCAACTGGATTCAGTATATAAATCCACGAAATAAAAATCCCAAAATCTAAGTCAACAAAACACCGTCATCACTTCCCATAATATCTATGATGATACATAAAAACCAAAGCTTTGGGAGCAACCAAGTTCTCAGAATCCACTAAAGGATTATTACTCACGTAACCTACAGCGTCTACATTAGGAAGTTTTATGGATGTTCTTATATCTTCAACAGATACACTATTATCCTTAAAATTCTTTTCAATATTTGTTTTATCCTTATTAAGCTTCAACGTAAATACCGTTGCATTATCAATACCATTCTTAGCTACATAATTGTACTTTTGCACATTATCCATATCTCCATCAGCTTTATATAACTGATCATTAAACTCAGATTGCACTCTGGAAGACTCGATAGCTCTCATTCGGAGCTCAGTAGCAAAGCGAACCATGGCAATTAATGAAGCAAGAACAATCATAAGTACAACAAAAGATATAACCGTTTCAAGAATTGTTGAACCACGGTTTTCTTTAAATGATTTTTGTAGTCTACAATTAATTATTTTTATCATTGAAAGCATCATATGTTCTTCCTTAATCTAATTGATATTTGATTTATTCAAATCAAAACCAAACAATACTTAATCATCCAAACATTTATCCACTCATATTATAAACATCCGGTATATCAATTATTCTCCAACTATTTCAACCCAGCGCCAGTCTTCATTAGAATTTAATTTATCAACGGGTATTTTCTGAGGATTTATAGAAAGATCATCTTTGTTTGCATCACTTACAAGTTCGGCTTTTCTATACGAATTTAGTAGATTATTAGGATCACTATCATATTTTGACACAGTGAGTACATATTCACTAGATACTGTATACGACTGACTAGCCGCCTCGCTTGTAATCTCAACAAATAGACGAACACCATTTCTATTTTCAATAGGATTCGAAAGATTATCTGAACTAGTTTCCATACCTATAGGCAACTTCCAGTACATACAAACAACCGTCCTTCCCGGCATACCTTCAATTCCATCAACAGTAACTGGATCCCCATGTCCATCTTCAATAGGGTTATTTTCATCATCGTAAGTAGGTTTCTTTTCATTATATTTTAGATCAAAATACCTGAAAGCATCTTCTTGAGAGTGTCCTGCCTCTTCAGGATTATAATATGGCCAGGTACTCTCCTGACAAAGATTATATCTTAAATATTTATACAGATAGCTTTCATCCTCAGGAACATATTTTTGTTCTTGGGGTTCACCCCCAACATATGTAATCACAGTGCCATTATATGTAATCTCATCCGAAAGAGCCTGATCCAGTGTATTTGCAGCTTCAGCACATTTGACACTTGCAATATTCTTATTCTGCGAAGCATATAGAGTATATGCAACCAAAGTAAGCGAAAATGTAAGAATAAGGAGAATGCTCATGATAATAACAGCTACTATCATTGTAGCTCCAGTATTTGATTTAATTTTTCTTGTCCTTCTTCCACATACTGAAGACAAATCAATATACTGTAAAATCATTTTCAGCATTCTCCAATCAATTAACATATAAGATTGATTTCTTTATATTACTTACTTTATACCTCAATTAATCAATAGGTATAGGAGTGAATTCTCCTGAATAGTTTGTAACAGACTCAATAATGAATAGCAAATATTTTTCATCCATATCCATGAACATATTATATCTTTTCAGTTTTTCATCATTAGCTTCTGTTGGATCAAATGCTACCGAATCACTCCAATAAGAAGCATCATAAGGATTACTTCTTATTGCGTCTATTCCCGTATCATTACCATGAAGCATCAGCTTATATTTTGCCTGTTCCCCATCACCATCAGGACGTACATAGAAGCTATTCAACGAATTATCATCCTTTTCAAGTATACCGTTCATATCTTCTTGAAGCGAATAATTACTTCCAACACCATTATGATTCCAGCTAACCATTTCTTTCATGGTTGTCTCATCCGATTCCGACCATCTAAATAAATCAACCCCAAGCATATTGTCAGAGCTATCATATAACACCCTAATACTTGACGCTACTACTGTAATCTTCTTAATCTTTGAAGCTTCAAAGCCGTCATCCTTATATATGTTAACAACATTTCCATTAATGGTTTTCTGATATGAACCCGATGAATCAGCATTTACAAAATCTGCGAGTAAATAGCTATCAACGTAGCAACCAGCATCATTAAGCCCAGCTGTAAGCTGACCTGTTGAGAGCTTTTTACCATTTATATCTTGAAAAATCAGATAATACTTCAAATCAAAACCAGAGTTATTCTGATTGTAAAGATACGTCCTATATCCATATTTTTCTATATTTTCATATAAAAGTTGAATATACAATTTATACTGCTGCGCAGAGGACATACTAGCCAGTTCTTCAGAATACTGCTCTTTCATAAGACAATATACTCCAAAGCAATACATTGAATAATAATCATAAATCTGACGGTCACCCTCTGATACACTTGCAGATTCCGGATCAAGAAAATATCCCCTTGTGTAACCATCTTCTGTATAAGTATAACAGGAATGATTACCTATGTATCTGTTATCAGAATGTGATTCCGGCGTTGAAAGTAAATTCCCCGATGTATCTGAAAGCAAATTATATTCCTTATAGCTCACATTTTCCGATCCTACAGTAAAGGAACTAGATCCATAATTCAGCTCCTCAACCGCATAATCAAGAAATGTTTTATTAACAGGCGACTTATAACCACCAACAACATTCGGAAAAGTATAAATACCATTACCATTATCTTTTTCACTATTATACTGTCTAGCATAAAGATAATAAGGCTTACTTAAATAATTAATTCCAATAATATTTGCAGTTCCCCAACCTATATTATCAGCCAAAAGAGTTTTATATCTTTCCATCTTTTGAGAATCAGACATGTCAGAATTATAACTTTCCTCATGTATCATATTGCCATATGTTGACAGAGCATAATCATGATACTTACCACTATCGCCCCCAAACGCAGGCCATATCTTCCATGAAGAAAACATCGAATCTGCAACTTTTTCATAATTATCGTCAAAAAATGCAGGATTATTATCTAGATTGTTTTTGCCTATAAATTCAAAATAATAATTTTGATAATCACTATTTGTATCTTTTTCTTTATAATACTTTGCCAGTCCTTCCAAATCCTTCTGAATATAATTGCCCCAGGTGATTTCAAAGCCGCTCATATCAGCGCTGAGATCATTTTCAGGATTTCCTTGTGAATCTACAGCGTCAATCACAAACGTACAATATTTCTTCTGATTATCCTCCGTCGTCTGGCTCAGCTGCCATCCCTTAGCATCATCTAGAGCAGAAGAATCAACAGCATCTTTGTCAAGTACACGGGAATTTATAGATGTTGCATCACCAGCAGAATAATTAAGATTAATAATAGGATTGGATAATCCATCACTATCATTTTCAGCATTGTCTACATAAGCAAATCCATTTGAATATGTCTGAACCGAATCAAAGAACACCTCTTCCCTATCTATAAAGAAATTAGCATTAAGCATTTTAGAAGTATGAGTATTTGTTCCATTATCCTGATGTTCCCAATCAATATGGTTACTTGAGTCAGAAGCATCAAAATTATAAACTACAGTGTCAGCACCATATGCCGTGATTCCGTAATTCAAGCCTGTACCATAATTACGGCAAAGTGACAGTTTACTATTAATATTCTCATTATTTGAATCATTCAGCCCGTTATAGTCTAACCTATAAGCAATTCCTGCTGCAAAATTTGAATTTCTGCCATCATTAACTGTACCTTCAGTATTTGTTGAACCTGCATCAACAGTAATCAGTCCAGTATTGACGCAATTCTTTACAACAATGTCCCCTGTAGCAGCACTGAGAACACTACCGACAATTCCAGCTCCAGTGCCGCTCACCGAATGCTCAGAATATGATTTAGCTATAATATCTCCATGATTATAACATTTATCAATCGTCGAACTTCCACCTACAGCCGCAGCTATTCCAGCTACATTTTCGCACGTAATAGGTGCCGTATTTGAGCAAAGAGAAATAACACCAGAATGAACTCCATCAGTAGCCCCATTACCATTTACTCCAACAAAAGCAGCAACACCACCATAAGAATAGGTATAGGCAGTAGTATTTACAACAGTTTCCGCAGAATCAGGAGATACATTACCAGTAACTATTCCAGCATTAAGTTCTGTTAGGCCTCCGAGATAATCCGCTTCCGAAGCACGATATATTTCACCATTGGTCTGACCATTTACTTTATTAGAACATCCTGCAATCGTTACTCCCAAAGGAACACGACCAATTATTCCGCCCAAATATGAATAATTAGTTTCATCACCCATTCCAGCCTCTGCACTTATGATTGAAGATGTAGTCTCAACAGATGAATTATTTACATAATTATGAAACTCTAAGTTTGTAGCAGTCTCCCCAGTTGAAGAATCAACAGTACTGTCTGGAATATATCCAATAAAGCCACCAGCAAAGATTTTTGCCTTAGAGCTGACCTTACTCTCCTCTCTTATAAGCTTAAACTCAGTAAAATCATAGTTTTTGCTATCTGATTTTACAAACCCCTTAAATGTCTCTACTAAAGCACTATAATTTTCCAAAAGAGTTAAGTTCTCTTTTTTCATATCTGATACAAATGCATTAATCTTTTCGTTCTTAACTCCTTCTTGAGATTTAACTACCTGTACTCCTTGTTCTGTTTTAATTTCCGGGATTAACCAAGCTGATTTATAATCCTCAACTTTATCTATATCCAACATCGTTTCTGTTGTTGTAGCATAGCAGCCAGCAACCCCTCCTGATCCTATATCGGAAGTTACACTTACTCTTCCCAGAATAGATTCTGAATTAACAAGCCTATCCATTCTGACATAATTATTCCGACCTACAACCGCGCCGGCTATTCCCCCAGCAAAATATTTAGAATTCACATCTATATTATACGCCTCAACATGGTATCTACCATTATCAAATTCGCGGCAGGCACTTTCACTTCCAGAATACTCCTGATAACCAATAATACCTCCAGTGAAAATATTTCCCTTTACTGTAACCTTTTCTGATTCCAATCCTATTTGTCCAATTTTAATATTGATAGAATAAACATTAATCTCCGATTTATTCCCTGAATAATCTTTAGCTTTAGTAGCATCAACCGCTATACCTATTGCCCCACCTACAGAATTCTCACCAATAACAGTATAACCGTAATCTATAGACTTACCATCATACAAAAGTGAACTAGATGTACCACCATCACCTTTATTAGTTGTAGGATTGAATCTACCCACTGCATTATTATCGCCTTTACCATTAACGAAACCAGAACCATAATCTGCAAAAGAACCTATTAACCCACCAACAAAACTCTTGCCAAGAACATACATGCCACTACTGGTACTAAGATGCTTATATGGATATAGATTAGCAATAACCGCAGCACCAGTTCTTTCATTCTCAGAAGCAGTATCCCCAATCAATCCTCCTACTCTGTTTCTACCAAAAACTATAGCATCAACTCTGGAATAATCAGCCTGCGTTTCATTTAAATTACCACCTTTTCCAGTAAATCCAATAACTCCTCCAACCGTATCTGAAACAAATTGAGAATTATCAATAACCTCCTGAACTTTCTCAACAGAAATATCACCTAAAACCTTTTTTACCGTTGGAACATTAGAAGAATCATTTTCTGTAGGAGCAGCACTGGCATCTACATCAAATCCATATAGTCTTAATGCATAAAGCTTTGTATCTTCTGTCTGAATATTATCAATATTATTAAGTCTCTCAGCATTATAACCCGTAATACCACCTATTGCATGAAAATAAAGGCCTTCTGTCTTCGTTCTTTCCACTTCATCATAAACATCCAACAAACAGCTATTGCTATTTCCCAAAACCACAGCGGTATTAAGGAAACCAGTATTCGTATGATTATCAGAATTATTACTTAAATTTGCAAATCTTGAACCAAATGGAAATCTTAAATCATATTTACCCGTCTTGTCTACGGTTGTATTCACCAGCAGTTTTTCAAGATATTCACCATGATACTCAACTGAAGAAATACGTGTTTGGAATCCCAAGCTACCTGTTATACCACCAACGGCATAATTACCTAATACATTTGTTCCGTTTATGATATTATAGTCATTTCTATAGCCATAATCCTGTGGAGTCTTATTTTCTGCTATTGTAATAATCTTTCCAATTTCCTGTTTTGTATATTCTGTTCCTCCTTCAAAAGTAGAATGCCATGAATATCCTGCTATACCGCCAACATATCTATCACCAAAAACAAATGAACGTCCTGATTCTGATTCATTAACATTGATATCAGCAATAGTAGAACAGTTTACAATATTAGCAAATCTGGCACCACCAACAATGCCACCAACATAATTAGCTCTTAATCTTCTCTTTCCATAATATTCAGGATTATTCTTATCCATGATATTGTTGATTTCAGTTTCTGTATAGAGTGGAGCACTTAAGCAATTACTAATTATAGCCACCCTACCAGGGGCATTATTAGTCGCTGCATTATTACCGCTTATTTTATTTATCGAATTGATAGCAGCTCCAGTGATTCCTCCGAAGTAGAATCCTCTTTGGAAGAATACTCCATCCACCCCATATTTTGCCACATATTCATCAATCGAAACTTCACCATAGTTTTTACACTTATCAATTGTATAACTACTAAGTTCAAATGTATCTGTTAATGACGAATCCCCATATATAATATACACATCACTAAAAAACTTCTTTGTTCCATTAACATCTGTTTCAATATCGCAACCATGATCTGTGCCACCAGCATTTCCATGCGGATAAATTCTTCCTATTATCCCCCCAACATATGCCAAGCCTCTCACATCAGCCTTATTAATACATCCAGAAAGAGTATAATCTGAAGCTCCAGTAGGTGTCGTTTCTCCCTTTTGTTTAACACCATAATACTGATGTCCTACAACTCCCCCTATATCTGTACGACCATTTACAAAAGATGTATTAGTCTGGGAATTAACATCAATAAAAACGTTAGACACTTGTCCAAAATTCTCACCAACAGCTATACCAACCTTAGACGTAAACAAGAACGTACTAGCGGTTGAAAGTGTCTGGTCAAACGGGAATGCCTGCATACCTGTAACAACAACATCATCAAATTCAATATTATTAATTGTTCCATAGCTTTGAGCAAAAACCCCAAGCGGCAGTGCGCCAGATTTTGCCAAGCTATCTACGGAAGAAATATTAGCTTCATTACTACTAAAACCCGCTTTTACCTTATCAATATAATTACGAACCTTCTCCCCATATACACCATACAAACAGTTTGCAGCAAAACTTATATTTAAATTGCTGATAATATACGGTCTATCTGTTAATGTCTTATCTATTACAGGATTATCAACATCCAATGTTGCCTGTTGCGTAAAAGTATCTCCATAGCCAAGCATCCTGAATCCAGGGAATGTATAATATGCAGTATTAGTTTCCGGATAGTCAAACGTACTTGCATTACTGCTTTTTTTACACATTAAAGCCAGTTCCGTTCCGCTGATATTTATACCTGATGCATATTTAGTCTCAGTAGTTGTATGAACAGAATCATATGAGTTGAGGAAGAAATTTGTATGCTCCAGCGAAAGTCCCGCATTATTTGATCCATCAATCATATTATTCCAATCAATATCAGAACGCACTATAAATTTCCTTGCCTTTATGTCCTGCTTATAGTCAGTTTTATATCTTATATTATAAAAATGTCTTCCGTTCTCTATCCCATATACTTCCTCGGTATTATCATCATAAGAACCAGGATCACCTTCCTTCCAATTAGCAAACGCTATACTCTCTCCATGAAATTCATTGTCGTCACCATATTCATAAGAGTCGTCAAGACCGCCTCCAAACCTACGTCCTTTCACCATCTCAGGATTAGTTGGATCCGAAAATCTATGAATCTCAGCATCTGCACGAATATAATTTACATTATTAAGTCCAAATCTAAAGAAACTATATGTATTTCTAAATCTTTCACGAGCCGTATTTATAGTAGTAAAGTCAACATTATCATCAGAAATGATATATCCATTTGCTATTGCATAAGTAAGCGACTGAGCTTGAACATCCGCAGCATCAAGAATAATAAATATCTTTCCATCTTTCTTCCATACCGGTATATGAAACGTCAGACCATCCTCCTGATTCTGATAAATACCAGCAGAAAATTTCGGAGATATAGTCATAGGAGACTTCACAGCATCTGCAAAGCTACCAGCAACAATATCACCATATTTTATAGTAAAAGCAAATTGCGGAGAATAACCATTATCATAATGATCAGAACCACTAATAGTAAATTCTATCTGATCTTCATCAGTCAGATCAGAAGCTGTCAAACTATTCTTGGAAAGAATCATATTAAATGTAGTTGCATTTTGAAGTTCCAACTTGAACCCACCTGACGTTTTACCATGTCCCAGCATCTTCGCTGTCATTGTATCAACGCCATAATATCCAAGCATTGCATCTTCTCTTACGGACAAACTTCTATTTTTAATATTAATCGTATTCCCAGTTGTATCTTCGGTATAACTAAGCTTATCACTACTATCAGAATAGCAAACTGCAAACACCTGAGCCGCTTCAGGCGAAAACTCAAGTGCAATAGCACCATCAAGTACGCTCTTATCTGAAATATAAGATGCAATCATATCAAACATGAACCTCTTAGCTGCATCTTCTGAGCCTTGTGGGGCATCTTTAAAAGTCTTATTTATATACTTAGTATAATCTCCCGCTTCCGTTACGATTCTTACGATAGTTCTCTCGACCTTATCAGTATTATTATTATCTCCTGTGCGAGTCCATATACTGTTCCAATCACATAATGAACCATCTGAATATGTTATCCCATTAAAATCATAAGTGTCAGCAACCGCTTCAGTTCCTCTTCCTAAAACAAGAGTTTCTTTTCCCGTTTCGCCCGAATACTTACCATCAGCGGTAAGCAAATTTTCCTGTATTCTATTGGATAATGCCCCACTAGAATCAAGTTCTGTCAATTGATTCTGAGCAGCAAAAAATATTTCCTCCGCCGCAGTATTCTGCTGTTTAAACCGTGACCAGTCTATCCATGCAGCAGCACTGAATATTGTTATTCCAAGGAGTATTGACATAACAGCAAGCACAACAATAAGCTCCACAAGTGTGAAGCCTTTATATTTTAATGTCCTTTTATTATACATATACATTCTTGTCATATAAACTCCTCTAGCAACTCAAAATCAGTCAATTGTAATCATTCTCCTGTTGATAATGCAGTAAAATATCCAGGATTATCGGCAGTTCCTATATGTGCAAAGGAAGCTTTTGTATAGTTAGCAACAGTAACATCAAAATTTGTAGGTCCTCCGCCAACCAAATTGATTAATCCAGAACCGAACATATCCTGATTTTTGTATCCGTCCCCTACAACAAAAGCATCAGATGCGTATATGGTTCTCAAATTACTTGTATTTGCTGCACCAAACATATTTTTAAAGTTTGTAACATTATTTGTATCAAGAAAAGAAAGATTCAAAGATGATAAAGCGTAACAATTATTAAACATTTTCTCAGTATTGTTTACATTATTGATACTTCCCGAATCTGCCGAAGAAATCGGTGAAGTACCAGTAGTAAAATCAATAGAAGCAAGCTTAGTGCATCCATCAAACATAAAACTCATATTTGAAACATTCGAAAGACATATAATATCCATCTTTACATCTGTTAATGCATTATAATTTTGAAATTGTTGTTTAAATGATTGTTTATCGCCAGTCTTCTTCGAATTAATAATTTCAATTTTTTTCACCCCACTACTTCTGCCACTAAAAAATGCTTTAAAATTTGCATCAGAAAGAAGCAAGTTATTTATCGAAATGTAATCAAGCGAACCGCAGTTATTGTATATACCTGTCATTGTTCCTATCGGACATTCTTCGTCAAGTCCTCCACCAACAAATTTTATACTGCGAAGTGACGAACAACCATCAAGCAATTGTTGAAGAGTTGTTACACTATTAATTCTTAATTCAAGTAAATTGTCTGCAGCCGCTACAGCATTTCCACTATCATCTCTCTTTGTTCCCACAAAAGCTTTACAGTTAAAAAGCACCCTATACATCATGGTTACATTGGTAGTATTAAGATTATCAATATCAGCAGTTTTCAGTGCAGTACAACCTGTAAACATTTCATTAATATCTAATAGATTAGCAGAATTTTTCTTAATTCCACCTTCACTAAATATGACCTTTTCAAGCTTAGTACAGGTACTAAACATACTTTCAGCCACTTCAACATTACTCCAATCAAAATTTGACAAATTAATAGATGTAATAGACTTATCATTTTTGAACCAGTTCATAAACGAAGTAACTTCTGATGTTTCAAGATGAGAAACTATATCAAATTCGCTCACTGATTCAAACCCACGGAAAAGTCCTATCATATTTCCTTTACAATGAATCATCTTATCACTAAATTCAGAAGATTTCTGAGCCGCAGAAACTTCCTGATCAGTATCTACCGTATCACTAAAGATAAATATTTTATATTTATTATTTTTTTTCCAACTATATCCAATCGTATATGCAGGATAATCAGGATCAAAGGAATCTATTATATAATTACCATCATCATCTAAGGCTAATAGTTTAGAATTCGAAGGATTAGTTTTAATTTTTGTTTCTGAAAGACAAACCTCCTTAAAAAACGTATAGCCATCCCCGCCATTCCTGTAAGACGTATCCCCTTTAGCAGGCGGCGCAATATATTTAATCTCAAGCAACGAAGTTAAGCTAGCATTATAAGCTGCATTCGGATTATCAATAAGACTGTTTAAACCCTTCTTCACAGGTGGAATCAACCCAATATATTTATAAAGATCTTCAGCAGCAGTATCCTTATATACTTCAAAAAGAGTTTCAAAATCCATTGCATCCAATTCGGCATACACACCATCATAATCTTTAGTTGTATCAAACAGTTCATCCAGTAGCTGCTTAGAGCAATCCCAATTTCTAGTCTTTACCTCTTCAACATCATCTACTTTAGCTCCAGTGGATTTGTTACAATCATATATAGACCAATACTTTACATGGTTAGTTCCTTTATCGATAGTAATAACATCATTTGCATCCGAACTATCTGATGCAGGATCTTGATCTTTTATTCCAAAAATAGAATAACTTTCAATATCAGGAATTTCTTTATAAACCTCTAGCCTTTTCTGGTTATTTTCATCTGTAACATTTTTATATATGTATTTTTTTTCATCATATTCTGTCATCGATAATTCAAGACGAAAATTCTTCTTATCTTCATCTATATCTATATTATCTTCCGAAAGTCCAGAATTCTTATTCACCCCAAATACAGCGGCATTATAATGATATTTTTCTGTTCCTTGAGTTCCCTCTGTAGAAGAAACATATATCGTTTTATAGATATTTCCACATGCATATATGTCGATTCCATTATTCTGTAAAGCAGCTAATTTGGTTGCATTATTTTGTTTCAAATCCTCTATATAAGATTTAGCCCACTCTGATATTTGATCAAGAGTTTTTCTATCCTCCAAATAATTAGTCTGATTATTTTCCCAAAGTCCTAATAGCCATTTCCCTTGAACAATCTGATCATCAGTAAATCTAATATCCCGACCACTTGATCTTGCTTTTTCAGACATTTCAACACTTATACCCTCTAACGAGGTTTTACGTTCAACAGTCTCTCCACTTGTATATTCAAAATGGATATCACCCTCTCCTTTACCATACTTAAGTGTTACTTCATTATTATCATCACCAGACACACTAACAGTCTGGGTATCCGAATTCCAAGCATGAAATCTAAGATTAACATCATAATAATTCTGATCAATATCTGCTTGTAAGATAATCTTAGCATCAGGCTTTAAATATCTAACAATAGAAGACAGATTTTTCTCGACCTGAGAATCAGACCATACAGATTCTATGCCTAGCAAATCATAGTTTTCTTTATCATTTATATAATCAGGGTTAATAGAATATGTCCAAGTAAGAGAGCCACTATTATAGTTTTTATCAGCCCATGTAAATTGACAACGGTTATAGTTCTCGTCCTCTCCTCTAGGCATCCAATTAGAATAATCTACATCCTTTTCAAATCCTAGTTTAGAACTAAAAGCAAACTCCTTATCCTTCTGTACTTCAGAATCTTTTCGAAAAAAAACCACATTTTTAGTTTGGGCATTATTCTTTTTCCCAATAAAACTAACAGTTACAGTGATTTCGCCGCTTCCAGTCTCGCCATCGTCTACACCATCTTTATTCTTATCAAATCTTTCTACATTTTTCTTTTCTTCTTCTGGTGTAACGCTGTCAGGATCCACTACAGAACCATCAGCCATATTTCTAGCACTTGCAGTATCATTTTTTACAAACAGACTATCAGAATGCCATACCACTATAAGATTTCCTGCTGAAACCAATTCTCCTGATTCATTATATGATAAAACTTCTTCAGGTGAATCAATAACCTCCCAAGATTCTTTAGATGTATCAGTCCTACTTTCATAATATACATACTTACCATCTTTAGACCTATAAAGAGCCTTGTCTACTGTATAAGCAGCAATAGATTTATATGTACCATCAGCTCCATTTGTTTTATCATCAAACTTTGCCTTCGTCCAGATAATAAACTCTGTATCCTGATCCAGTCCTGAATTTGTAAATGCCTGATTCCTAAGATACCATGGAATATATTCCAAATTATCTGTATACACATCAGAAAGCATTGCCTGTGAAGATGATAATGCAATTTTGGCTTCTAAAATATATTCTTTCTCTCTTGAATTATCCACAAATCCCAACATTAGAGGCACTGCTACTCCTGCAAGGATTGCAATTATAACAAGCACAACAATAAGCTCCACTAGTGTGAAGCCTTTGCTGTGCTTGGTTGATCTGTTAACTTTATTGTGTTTTCCAGGAAGTGAACAGATAGAGCGTTTTTCTTCCTGTTTTTTATCCATTCTCTTATATCTATTCATAAGCGCTTCCTCCTGGGGTTTAGGCGCATTTATTCTAGGTTATCACTATATTTATAGTTATGATGATTTTACCATATTTGTGGGGGGATAGCAACAAAGCGGTTTTGATTATGATGTTTTTGTTCACTAAATGTTCATATTTTTGTATATGTTACACGAATTATTTTGTTAATGTTGCACAGATTAGTTCTCTGACATTCTCTGACAATCTATATTGAAATACTTTTGAAGGTCCTTTAAAAGTCATTAGAAATTTTTTTCAAAAAAGCCCGACTGCAGATGAGTCGAGCTTTTTGATTTCATTTCATATTCTTTTATACAGTTTTTCTCCTGCCGGCTTATCTTAAAGAAGCGTCATAGAACTCCAGGAACTGCTCAAAAAGCTCAGTGTCAAGACTGCCGGACCATCTTTCTCTATCCAGATTATTATGTATATATTCTGCCTTGTCTTCTATAAATCTGTCCTTATTCTCCTGTAAATTATAATCATAATCCAGAGTCTCCAGCCAAGAATCAAAGCCCTCATTAAATTCATCTATATAAGCTGTATCATTAAAGATATAATTATGTCCCTTGTCTGTAAATTCAAGAAATGTAAATCTGTCATCAGCTTTATACTTTTCAAAATACTTATCATATCCAATACTTATCGGAACCACTTCATCATCCCTGCTATGAACCACCATTACCTTTGCATCTGTAGCCATAAAGCCATCCATAGCATTACATTCCGAGTATTCTCCATATTTATATCTCTCGTAGAGCCTTACATATGGAAGCATAGTATAGATAAAGTCTCCTGCCTGATCCTTACCCTGAGCTTCAAATTCTTCTACAGAACTGTTGAATCCACTGCACTCAATAACTGCCTTAACCTCCGGATGATACTCAAGAACGCTGCTTACACAGTATCCGCCCCAGCTATGTCCAAAAAGGCATACAGGAAGTCCCTTTGTCTTATCCAGCTCCTCTACAAAGGATATAGCATGATCCAGATCTATAACCCCCTGAGGAAATCCTCCAACGCCTTCACCTTCACTCTCATCACATCCTGTAGCATCATAGGCAAATACATAATATCCATTTTGTGCAAAAAAGTCAGCTACATCCATATATGAATTGTGACCGCCACCACCGAAGCCATGCGCCATTACAATGACTCCCTTATGTGAATCAGAATCCTTAGCAGCTTCCGATTCATAAAGATAGCCCGCAAGCTTCTGCCCCTTATCAGATGTAAATTCATACTGTGTTCGGGAAAGTCCCTCAAAATCCTCAACCTTAAACATCAGCGGCTCATAACTCTCACCTCGTATGTTGAAGTTCTGATTATAGATAACAACAGTTAATATGCCATTTGCTATCAGCAAAACTACAAGAAGGATCGCAAAGCTAACGAGTATGTTCCTTGCAATCCTTCGACGATTTCTCTTTGGTTCAGTGTTCATCGCACTACCTCCTCATATCTTATGATGACCATATTTTATCCAATAAGATATTAAGGAGTCCTTAAGAAGTATAAATCTGAAACCTATGCAACCTGTGTTGCTATATCAAGTATATTTTTAGAATAAACAGTACCATAGCCTCTCTCAAGAGGTACGATTGATACTGCATTATCCAGATCCTCAAGTGATATGTCAGCCGCTTCAACATTATTCTGAAGTGATATATCCACTATTATGTCTGCTTCAAAACGTCTTGACAGATCACTCATATTAAGGCTCAGATCATAAAATGTATCTGCACTCAGTTCATATGAAAGGGATATGATGTCAAAGGCTTTTCCACCTGATACCTGAAATCTGTTGAACCATTTTTTTGCCTTCTCATTATCAGTGCTTTCCTTGGTGCCAAGTATGACCTTGCACTCCGGTAATACTGACTTCACACCATTGATGCAGGAATTGATCATCCTTGCCTGTTCCTCTGATCCGATCTGTATGCCTATCTCACTGTAAATATCTGTATCTATCTGAACATATTCCGGAGAACAGTCCTTCAGCACATTCATAAGCTTGTTAATATTCTCAAAAGCTGCTCTTTCCGACTTTCTTACAAACTGTCTGTTGTCTGCTCCGGTCTCTGCTAAAATCTCTTTATATAACGGAAGAAGTCCAAGCCTTACATTCCACTTCATTCCCAGCTTCTTTATACTTTCAGCATGAGATAATATACTGCCGGCACTGTCAGCCACACCTGTTTTAATTTCCACGGAACTGATTATAGTTTCAATTCCTTTGGTCTTAAGTGCATTCAGCTCATCCATTCCTGTATTAACAGTAACACTTGCCATCTTATTTAAGTTTTTCATATTCACACTCTTTCTTTTGTGTCATGACCACCACAAATCTGATAAACCATACATTTTTTCTTACTGTGATTAATCTATTCTGTTTTACGCAAAGTGTCAATTCGTAGAACTGACGAATATAGAGTGTGATTTTGTAACTATTGCCAAATAGGAACCATTATACCTGCAGACTGTTTCGTAATCAGAAATCTGTGTACTAGTTCTCCCGAACCGCCCTATGCTGTTCTTTTACCTTATACATCTTCTGATCCGCCGCAGAACGCATATGCTCGATATAATCCACCATATGATACGCCCGAGTTTCATAGCCGCAGCTACACATAACCTCAAACGGATTCTTGTGCTGGCTGTTATAATCTATAAGATACTGATAAATATTCTGAATCCATATCTCAGGATCCTTCTCCTCCTTATGGGTAGCTATAATAGTAAATTCATCTCCTCCGGTACGTGCCGCTATAAAATCTCCGCGAAAGCCTGCCATGATTGCATTTGCAGTCATGATTATGGCTATATCTCCACCCTCATGTCCATAATTATCATTTATCTTCTTAAGCCCATCTATATCTATACAGCAGATAGTGAGATACCCCTTGTCCTCGGTAGCCCGCTTCAGCACCTTTTCCTGTCCCTCCCTGTATCCGTGAAGATTGTAGAGACCTGTCAGACTGTCTGTAACACTGAGACGATCCAGTGACGTTTTCATATAAAAGTTGCTTGCATTAAGACCAATACTCATAATCCACGAGATCAGAAATGACTCAAGCTGTTTAAAGCCTGTCAGTTCAAATACCGCATATCCGAGCTGATAGGAAGCGAAGTAAATAGTGGTTACAAAAAGCGTTACCGCCTCATCCCCCTTCAGGACATTTCCGGGTACCAGATCATCTGAGGAGAATTCCGTTCCCTTGGGCACCTCATGCCCATACTGTACCATAGAGATCATGTCCTTCCAATGCTGCCCTGCCTCACTACGCTCCACACGAAGATTATTCTCATGCATGAGCTTACGAATACATATGTAAAGCCTGCTGATATGAAGATACTCCAGAGACTGTAAAGCCGCATCGTACATTTCATTCTTATCCGTTGCCATAAGGAAATTCTGATTCATTCTCTGAAGACTCTCAAGAAATCCATAGGTCGGATGGAGACGACTGTATTGCTGATTGTAAAAATAATATTTTTCTCTCCGGTTCATGGATACACATCCACAGGACTGTCTAAGCTCCAGCTCGGAGGGAATATCTACATTTCCTTTTACGATGCCGTCAAGCTCTCCATCCAGTATCCAATCGACTGCTTTCCTTCCGGCAGTATGGCTGGGACGTATTATCGTTGATATGGTTGGAGAATATTCTTCTCCGTCAGAAATACCATCAAAGCCTGTGACTATGATATCCTCCGGCAGAGTGTACCCCTGATTCTTCAGTGAGTCTGCGCAGAATACTGCCATGGTATCATTTGCGCATACTATAGCATCCGGTTTATCGTATTCCAGAAATTTCTCTGTCACTTCCGCTGCGGGTTTCCAGAATCTACCATAACCTACACGGTTTATGTCAAATGCAATGCCGTGCCTTTCCAGTGAAGCCTTATAACCCTTCAGGCGGTCTTCGGTCTGAGGATTGCCCTCAAACCCGCCGATATAGTTTATCTTTCTGCAATTATGAACCTCTATCAGATGATCCACCATCTTTCCCAGAGCATCGCCCTCAGTAAAGCTGATAGCTCTTTCCGAAGGATAGTTCACGCTATCCACAGTAACCAGCGGAATATCATGGGAATTGCACGCATTTTGCAGATTATCAAAATAAGAATCCTCCAGAAAAACATCTGTCAGGATAATAAGTCCGGAGATCTTGTCATAATTAATCAGATCGAACAGATGGCTTTCCTGTTCTATCACCGTCTGGGAAGCCGGAGGCTCATCAAAAGCAGGACGATGCACAAGGGAATCGTAAACGATAACATTTACATCTCTCTGCTTTGCGCGTTCCATTACTCCCTGCAATATACGAATCTCATGCTGCCCGTCCATTTTATTCATACATACTGCTATAGTTTTTCTCATAAGCTATGCCTCCTCTATGGGGTACTACCCATTTCCCATAGGAACAACATCCTATAACCATTTTTAACAATATTCCGCCAGAGTTTTATAGAGCTTTTCAGGCTCTACAGGCTTGGTAAGATGAGCATTCATGCCAGCCTTTCTTGTTTTTTCCATGTCCTCTTCAAATACATTCGCTGTCATGGCTATGATAGGAATACTTCCTGCATCATTTCTGTCCAGCAGCCTTATAGTCTTACATGCGGTTATTCCGTCCATTACCGGCATTCTGACATCCATCAGAATCGCAAAGTAATATCCCGGCTCGCTTTCACTAAACATTTTAACTGCAATACTTCCATCAGCCGCATGATCGACTTTAATATCTTCCATTTCCAGAAGATCTATCATTATCTCGGCATTCTGTTCGACATCTTCAGCCAGAAGAATCCTCTTTCCGGCAAGCAGCTTCTCATTCTTATCAGTTTTCTCCTCTGCTTCTTTATGATTTATATTAATGACTTTATCTGAATTATCCAGATTTACCGTTACTCTGAACTCTGTTCCGACTCCCTTTTCACTGCTTACATCTATCTTTCCACCCATCAGTTGAACATAGTTTTGAGTAATTGCCATCCCAAGTCCTGTGCTTCCATAGCTTCTTCCGGCAGAAGTACCCTTCGTAAGCTCCCCCGAATGCTCTTCCATGGAAAATGCTTCAAATACCTTTGGAATAAATTCCTTATCCATACCAATACCGGTATCGCTTATCTTAAACTCCAGAGTCGAATATTCCTCTGCTTTTTCAATAAGGCGGACAAAGAGTCTAACTTCGCCGCCCGGTTTGGTATATTTAACCGAGTTGCCCAGCATATTTATAAGAATCTGCTTAAGCTTCATATCATCACCGAAGAAGTATCCGGGCACATCGTCCCCTACCTCTTCATAATACTTAAGACCCTTTTCCTCGCACTGTCCCTTTATCATGGTGCCAATCTGATATATAAGATCCTCCAGAGAGAAATCTTCCTTTCTAATTGCCACCTTCCCTGACTCTATGCGACTCATATCCAGAATATCATTTATAAGTCCCAGAAGATGATCTGAGCTGGCTTTTATTTTTTCAAACTGACGTCTGGTCTCAGGCTTAAGATCAGGATCTCTGAGGGCTATATTCACATGACCTGTTATAGCATTCATCGGAGTTCTTATCTCGTGGCTCATATTTGACAGAAAGCTGGTCTTAGCTCTGCTCGCATCCTCAGCCAGTGCCTTTTCAACCTCTATCTGCCTCTCTCTCCTCTGCATATGTGAATTAATATCAAAAAGAATATACAGCGCCCCGATTATAAGGAACAGTTGTATCACTATACTTATACTAAGTGTCAGCTTTATGTTTTCCATATCACCGGTCATTCCCATAGTCCGTTCTATGGATGCATCAACCGTCTGTTTCATCCATACACTTGATGTAAATATTATGAGCCCCAGCAGAACAACCCATGCCACTATCGACCTTCCAAACTGTCTCTTGGTATCCTGCTTAAGTATGATCCTGAAATAAATAAAACCAAGTATGCTCCATGCAGCAAGTATCAGATAAGACTCTGTGGAAAGTGTTTTAACCGATAAGAAATTAGGAATAAGAAACTCAAGAGCGAAAAATACAGATATTATAATGCCTGTAACACTTATAAATTTCATGGATTTTCTGTTTTCTTTTTTTGCCACATTAAGGGCTGCCGCAGATGCAAATGTATATGCTATGGTTGCGCCGACAGTAGTAACATCAACGATCCAGCCTACTGCAGTCCTCCCTGCAAATGGCAGAAAAACAGAAATGAGAAGTATCATAAGGATAGCATTTGCCGGAGCATGACGTTTATTCAGTCTGCTTATTCTTTCGGGCAGCATCCCGTCCTTTGAAAGAGCCTGAAGCAAGCGGCTGAGTGCTATGAAATTGCCGATAATACCTGTATAAATAGCAGAAAATGCCGCCACACCAAGAAGATAAGCCCCTTTTATTCCCATAACTGAAAATGCTGCAAAAAAAGCAGGCTGCGACTCCACCCCACTGTATTTATCTATATTCATAACATAGGAAAACCATGAGCTCTCCCCCTCAGGCAGCGCAGTAACTGCAAGGAGCACCAGAAATATATATGCTATTGCGGCGGTAAAAAGAGCGATCAGCATTATCCTGAAGCATTTTTTAAGAGAAAATGCTGCCTCTCCGGCAGAATGTGATATTGATTCAAAGCCAACATAAGCCCAGGGTGCCAGCGCGAAAATAGTAAGTACGCCACCCGGCTTTGTATGCACGGACGAAAAAGACGGCGCAATATCCGCTCCACTCCTTATATGCCTTCCCATCGCTATAAAGAATATGATACCTGCCACTATAATTAGTGTAATGGCAAATATGATCTGCATTATCTCAGCCAGTTTTCTGTAAAAACAAAGCACAGCAGCTACTACAAGAGATATAGTAATCAGCAGAAGCTCACCCATATATACATGAAAGCCTGCTATTTCATAGTTAAATCCAAACTGAAAAAAATCCCCCAGAATAGTTCTGGCTATAAGAGGAAGTGCGGTTGCATTTGCCCAGAGCACAGCAATATAAGTAAGTATCAGAAACCACGCACTTATAAAACCATGATCATATCCAAAGCATTTTTTAGTGTATGTATATACACCTCCTCCATCCGGATATGTATTCATAAGATAATTATAGTTCAGAGCTATAATGAGCATTGCTACTGCACCGAGAGCAAGTCCTATAGAAGTCCCCACCGGTCCGGCTATAGGAAGAAATGTACTTCCGGGCATCACAAAAGCTCCCCAGCCTACGCTACATCCAAAGGCCAGTGCCCATGCTCCGACAATCGAAAGATAACCTTTCTCTGAAGTTTTTTCTACATCTGTTCCCCCGTCCATAGATTCATTTTTTGAACTACGATAATGTATTCTCGTAATCCTTCAAACCTTTCTCAACCCTTATATACATTTCTTCTATCTGAGCAAGAAGCTTCTTTACCTCTTCATCTGACAATCTGCGTTCATTTCCCGGTCTGAACTCTTCTGTTATTTCCGAAGCTGCATCAGCTATCTTAGTCAGTCCCAGATTTGCAGATATACCCTTTACTGCATGAGCCGCCTCAAAAAGCTCTTTATCATCCATAGTTTTTCCGGCTTCGAGAAGCGTCTCCACTACACCATTTTTAGTATATTTTCTGATATGCTTATCAACCAGCTTTTCTACTCTGAGAACTCTTAAAGCCTGAGAATAATCACCATCTATTTTTTCATATAATTCCTGCAGATTCATACCTCATCCTCTTTTCTTATAAATAGAATTGGTTCAAAACTCTTCCCCGCCTGCCTGTAATTCTTTTTCTATAAGTTTCTCGAATTCCTCCGGTGGCAGCGGCTTCGAGAAGTAGTACCCCTGTGCAAGATGACATCTGCCATCCTTTAATATTCCAAGCTGTCCTTCTGTCTCTACTCCTTCAGCTACAACCTTGACATTCAGATATCTTGCTATATCTAATATAAGATTAACCAGTCTCCGGTCAGTCTCACTGGTCTCTATATTCCTTATAAATTTCATATCCATCTTAAGCACATCGATAGGCATTTCGGAAAGCATGTTCAGAGAAGAATAGCCGGAACCAAAATCGTCCATCTCTATATCAAAGCCCTTCTTCTGTAGCCTGTGAATAACATCCAGCACTACTCTGGCATTATCGGTATATGCCGACTCGGTTACTTCCAGCTTGATGTCTTTGTAATCAAGTCCGCTGTTTTCCACAAGACTGATCAATCTATCTACCAGTGTCAGATCATAAACATCGGTTCTTGAAAGATTGACAGATATCGGAAGTGTGTATCCATACTTTTGGCGCCATTCTGAAATCTGATGTGCTGCTTCCTGCCACACGAAGCTATCTACTATTCCTATCAAACCATTTCCTTCAAAAAGTGGTATAAAATCACCGGGAGATATCATTCCCAGCTCCGGATGCTTCCAGCGGATAAGTGCCTCAGCACTGGCAAGTCTGGGCGGGTCCGACTGAATATCATACTTTGGCTGATAGTAAACCTTGAACTGTTTATTAAGAACTGCTGCTCTAAGATCATTTAGAAGCCTCTGACTGAGAAGCTCTCTTTTATACATATTGTCATCATATATCATAAGAGGATTCTGGTAGTCCCCTCGAACCACATTACAGGCGGCTCGTGCCTGATCAAACAGTATTACGGGTTCCACTCCCTCCTGACAGGTTCTGACGCCCATTCTAAGATGTATCCTTACATTAGGCGCTATATCATTTACTGCACTCTGGAATCTTCTTAACAGTTCCCTGTAGTCCTGCTGTCCTACACAGTATATATTGAAGTTATCTGCACCGGTTCTGCAGGCTATCCCCACAGATTCCGCCAGAAATCTGTTAATCTCCCCTCCTATAAGGCTCAGAATGTCATCTCCAAAATCTCTGCCATTAAGTGCATTTACTATATGGAACTGCTCTATATTCAAAACCACGGCATCCAGCGACAGCTTCTTATGGTATCTGAACAGTCTTTCCGCATATTCAAAGAAAAAGCTCCCTGTATAAAGCTTCGTCAGAGGATCCTTCTCGGCAGCAGATATAAGCTTTCTGCCTTCACTAAGCTCGATGATTCTTCCTACTCTGGCAAGTATTATACCCGGAATATCAAATGGCTTTGTAATGAAGTCAGCCGCTCCCATCTCCAGAGCCTTTAACTCAGCACTTTTATCAGCCGTAAGAACTATGATAGGAATATGCTTAAGAGCCTCATCCTTCTTAACCTTCTCAAGCACCTCATACCCTGTCATCTCCGGCATATTAAGATCCAGCAGAACTATAGAAAGTTCGTCCTTATACTCCTGAAGCTTTTCCATGCACTCCATGCCGTTTTCAGCAAAAATAATATTGTAATCCTCCTCAAGAATCACTTCCAGAGCATCTCTGTTAATCTCGTGATCATCTACCACAAGAACCAGTCTTGGATTATGAATCTGCTTCGATTTAATCAAAAGTCTATCCCCCCTTTATGCCGGTCTCAGCTTCACCCGGATTTACTTTTGTTATGACACGTTATATAAATCTTCCGATTGTTTCATATAGTATATCTGCATCAGTCGGCTTAGCCAGATGCGCATTCATCCCCGCTTCTGCCGTCTGTCTGATGTCACTTTCAAATGCGTTAGCCGTAAGCGCTATTATCGGCAGGTCAGAATCCGCTCTGTCCAGCTTTCTTATCCTTCTGGTCGCTTCAAGTCCGTCCATCACAGGCATTCTAAGATCCATCAGAATTGCATTATAATAGTTTATAGAAGATGCAGATATCATATCCAGCGCAATCTGTCCATTTCCGGCAATCTCTGTCTCAACGCCCTCAAGTTCCAGAAGATCCTGAACTATTTCCGCATTTTCCGGTATATCTTCAACTATTAATATTCTCAACCCTTCAAGTGATTTCTTCTCTTTGGTTATATTTTCTTTTTCTTCCTCCGGTCTTATAAAACTTAGCGGCATATCAACTACAAATTCAGAACCGCTCCCCTTTTCGCTTTCAACCCGGATGGTACCTCCACGTAAATCCATCATTCTTTTTGCAGCAGCAAGGCTGAGCCCGCTCCCGCCATACTGATTGGTTGAGCCGGAATTCTCCTGGGCAAATACATCAAACACCCTGGATATGAACTGAGGGTCTATACCTACTCCAGTATCTCTGACCGTAAACCTTATTATTCTTATATCTTTATTCTCATCCTCCTCAGAAGAAGCAGTCGCAGCTCCTTCACTGCTTACGAGTAAGCTTACCTTTCCGCCCTGCTCAGTATATTTGACTGCATTATCCAAAATGCTAAGCAGCACCTTTTTCAGAATCATCTCATCTCCGATATAGCAGCCCCTGGCTACATCCTCTATAGAGAAGGTGTAGTCAAGGCCCTTCTTTTCCGATAATGTTTCTGCTATAGAGCCCACCTGATCCAGAACCTCTGTAAGCCTGAACTCAGTATTTTTAGATTCATAATTACCGGATTCCATATCATTGATATCCAGAATATTGTTGATAATACTCAGAAGATATCTCCCGCTCTGTCCTATTTTTTCAAGCTGTCCCCTTGTTTCTTCATCAAGAGACTTATTATTAAGAGCCATACTATCCAGTCCCAGAATCACATTCATGGGAGTTCTCATCTCATGGCTCATACTGGCGAGGATTTCCCCCTTCACTCTGCTGGATTCTTCAGCCGCAAGAAGCTTTACTTCAAGCTCTTCACTTTCAACTATATGCTGAGTAATGCGCCTCAGGAAAAGGTACATTACAAAAACAAACATACTGCCCCCAAACAGGATTGTCGCCACAATAAGATCAGGCTTTCCGGCAAATCCTACAAGCAGATAACCAATCAGAAACAGTATCAATAACACGATGGGTATATTAATAATTGTATTCTTATTACTCCACCCCTTTAGATTCTTCACATAACGGGCATACGAAATAAAACCGTATATATTATATACCATCAGTCCGCTTCCCAGAATTATAAGAATAAAAACGACTACTTTTAACATATGCCCCCAATCAATTCTTTCGCTATGCTCCCAATCAGCTTAAGCATGAATCTGTAATATTCATAGGCTGCGAAGAATTATAAAATACTAGTACTGATGTTATAATCAGAAATTAAAGCTCTAGTATCATTTTATCAAAAAACATCATATTTTTCATCTGCTATTCTATCTTGTTTTAATGATAAATGAGTCACTATCCATCTATCAGCTCATGAGCTCCTTCATAACCTTTATGCCGGATGAAGAGGTATTACTAAGCCTCTGCTTCAGAAGTATAGCCTTCCCCCTATCGGTATTTGTCGGTATAAGCTCTCTCGCCCCCTTAATGCTTAATCTGAAGGCTCTTGCATCCTCCTGCTTTCCGGCAAACATATCCGGAACCGGACAGTATCGCTTCCTGAAAAAGCCAAATCGTATCAGATATTTAGGATATATTATCTCGTCCAGAGCCTGCCTCAGACAGTCTGCATATAGCCTGCCATCTCTTTCTCCTGTCTGCTGCAGATAGAATTCCAGACGGTCAGCATTTTTCCTGACCGTAAGCTTCGACTCCGCAGCTATGATCTGCCTGTTCTTCATTACTCTATATATACCATCCGAAAGAGCCATAATCTCTTTAGTCTTAAGACAGGACTTATCCGAGCTGACACCATCCCGCCTTTTCTCCTGAACACTCGTCACACTTCGGACTTCGGCAGAACTGAAGGTCATCAAAGCAGCTTCCCATCTTTCTTTGACAAAAAGTCTGTTACGTGACCTTTCCATCATACATTCATTCCATCTCTTGCTGTCCTGCATACTTATATTATCCAGACATAGCCTTTCGATTCCATTT
Organism: Lachnospiraceae bacterium UBA4381; assembly: GCA_002391105.1. Taxonomy (GTDB): domain Bacteria; phylum Bacillota; class Clostridia; order Lachnospirales; family Lachnospiraceae; genus Eubacterium_Q. The sequence goes on from DGRT01000173.1 coordinate 43,310, forward strand.
TCTATCCTGCGTCCGTCCATACTCAGCCCGACTATGGAATCAAATCTCTGACGCATAGTACGTTCCTCCGAGGACTCATATACATCCTCTGATACTGTCATAAGATGCCAGATGTTAGATACCTTGTCCCTGTTTTCACCGGGTATTCTTAGAGCACGGCCACGCATCTGATTGGTCTTGACATAAGTTCCGGAGTTACTGCCTATGATGAGTGTATTGACCATCGGTGCATCCCATCCTTCGCCCAGAAGAGCTGCAGTTCCTATAAGCACTTCAACCAGACCTCTCTGGAAAATGTCAGTGACCTTCGATACTATCATATCGCTGCTGTCAGAAGAAGCTTCAACGCTCGAATACCCGGTAACTCCAAGAGGCTTCACCTTCAGCTTCAGGCTGTTATCCTTCTGCAGCTCCTCTATAGCCTTATCCGGCAGTATCACAAGACTGCCCGTGAGCACTCCCAGTCTTGCTCTATATACTCTTTTCTCCACAGGATTGTCCGCAGTGTCTCTTTCAAAGTATTTTTCCAGATTGCCCATATGTTCTTTTCTTCTGAGTCTTTCAAATACACTGGAAACACCCATATCAGTAAGAGACTCTGCAGTTTCTATCTTTGATATATCTTCCTTCCGAATATGATCCATCAGAACAAGTGCACGAAGCTCTGTCCCACAAACCTGTGACTCGGACTCTATTATATCCACTATCGCATTTAGCTTAGATGCAGACTGCTTGAGGATCCTGTCGGTTTTTTCCGTATCAAACCGGGGTTTGACCTTACCATCCTTTATAAGATGATTATTTGTAAGCACTTCCTTAAGGTATGCTCTAAGCTCCTCAGGATAATTCTCCGGATCATTTTCCAGTATATCCTTCATAAGCGGCAGAAACCAGCTCGTATCCGGCTGTTTGCCCTGAATGTCCGCCTCCTCTGCCAGCACCATATTTTTTATTCGTATATCCCAGATATCATATGCTGTTTCGGCATTAAATCTGCTTTCCTCAAGCTCCACTATACAGGTGGCTTTTATATACGCAGCGTACTTTATTAATCTGGCTATATAATCCGGATTCTTAAGTATAATATCTGTATTTTCCTCAGGTAATCTGAAAAATGGAAGAGCCTTGACAGCATTATATAGCTCTCTATTCTTAAGCAGCGCCATCTCACATTCTCTGTTACGACTCATTTCCTGCTTTACTCTGGCTTCCTCCGCTTCTGTAGGCTTACAGATATAGAGATAGTCCTGATGGGGACATAGACATTTCCTTATTACCATTTCCGGAATCGATATCTCAAGATCTATATCGCCGCAAAGACTGATATATCTTTTCCATTCCAGATTAGAGGTATCCATCGGCGGCGTGGCAGTAAGAGCGATAAGCATAGCATCCATCTCACCAACAAATTCCGTCAGTACCTTCCACCACTCTCTCTTAAGATGATGCGCCTCGTCCAGACAGATGGTTTTAATTCCCAAAGCCTTATAGCTTTTAATCAGTTCTGCAGGATCTTTGGTTCTGCCCGATTTCCCTGTCACAGCATCATCGGCAGGTATTTCGGCGTTTTCTGTTTTATTTGTATTTTCTGTTTTATTTATGCTTTCTGTTTTATTCGTATTTTCTATTTTGTTTGTGTTTTCTGTTCTTTCTTTACTTTCAGGTGGATTAACCGGCACTTCTTTTTCTGCAGAATATCTGTCATACAACTGATAAAGTGCCTGATAGGTAGAACAGGTTATTATTCCGGGATTCATAAGATCGGTTGAAAAGTTTTGTTTCCAGTAATCAAGCAGTTTTCCATTTTTATCATCTACAAAATGACTGAGAAATCTTTCCTTCCACTGATTCCTCAGATTAATGGTTGGCACAAGAATAAGCGCCCTGGTATTCAGGCGCCTGATAGCCTCAAGTCCCAGAACTGTCTTTCCCGCTCCCGGTGCAGCCGAAATGTGGAGATGTCCATCTCTCAGCATATACTGCATCTGTTCCAGCACTCTGCTCTGATAATCCCTTAAGGGATATTTTAATGCTACATCTTTATATAATTCTATCAATACCTTTACCTATCCCCCTATTTGTTAGCTTAAACTTATAATTCAATCCTCATATGTATATGTTAAACCATTTTACATACTTTGCCTATACTAATTTCAACCCTTTTCAGACATAATAAAAGCCGGCAACCGCCTGTTTCCAAGACTTTGCCGACTTTTAATAATTATTATCGATTTACCCTGGCACCTCAACTACGCAGATTACGACTATTCCTTTTTAGATTCGATCCTTAGCAGATTACGATTCTTCCTTCTTTGCTTCAATTCTTAGCAGATTACGCCTCTTCCTTCTTCGCTCCGATCCTTAGCAGATCACAATTCTTCCTTCTTCGCTCCGATTCTTAAAAATATATTTGCAAGCAGCGCACCGGATATATTATGCCACACCGAAAAAATCGCGCCGGGTACTGTAACCATCGAAAGATTCGGAAAAGCAGTCTGGGCAAGAGATGTAGCCAGTCCCGAATTCTGCATTCCTATTTCGATTGACAGAGCCTTCTTCTTGTTTAATGGCATTTTCAGTAACCTTCCGAGAAGGTATCCTGCCAGATAACCAAATGCATTGTGAAGGATAACCACTATAAACACTATAACACCGGTCTCTAAAATCCTTTCAGCGTTGTGAGACACAACTGATGCAACGATCAAAGTAATAGCCAGAACTGATATTAGCGGCAATACATCAGATACCTTCTCTGTATATTTTCCCCATATTTTGTTAATGACAAATCCCAGTAAAATAGGGATAATAACCACTTTGATTATAGATAGAAACATTCCAAGCACATCTACTGAAACTGTCGCCCTGAGTAGAAGATAGGTTATAGCCGGTGTCAGAAACGGTGCAAGCAATGTGTTTACGCTTGTCATTCCGACAGAAAGAGCAACATCGCCCTTACTTAAATATGTAATCACATTACTCGAAGTACCACCCGGACATGTTCCGACCAGTATTACACCTGCCAGAAGTCCTGCTTCCAGCCCGAATATCCTGCCCAACCCAAAAGCCAGAAGCGGCATGATGGTGAACTGGGCTATACAACCGATTATTATATCCTTCGGTCTTTTGAAAACTATGACGAAGTCCTCTATTTTTAGTGTGAGTCCCATTCCAAACATGACAACCATAAGAAGATAGTTGATCCACTTCGTATCTATCCAAAGACATGTCTTCGGGATAAAAAGCGCCATAGCAGCTACCAGCAGTACTATAATTGCCATATATTTTCCTATAATATCACTTATCTTTTTCATTAAAACTGATGCTCCTTTACAGCACGAAATCTACCACTAAAAGGTATAGGTTTCCGGAGCTGCAGTAAATGAGCTGAATGTAGCTGTCGCATTCGTAAGATAGAACACTTCTGTATTTCCATCATCCTCTGAATACATATTCCTAAGATCAGGATATGCATCCAGCATAGATGTCTTAGCCTCACGTCTATCATCCGGAACAAACTCTCCTGATACACGAATCCATACTCCATCCTTAAATGCCGAGAGTTCAGCCTTTGGATTGGCATGAAGCTGCTTAGATACATCCTTTACCTTTCCGGTTTGAATATACAGCCTGCCTTCAAATATGTGAGCAGTTCCGAAGGGTCTTACTCTTGGCTGATCACCATCTACTGTTGCAAGATAATATGTTCCTGCCCCTTTTAAAAACTCTACTACTTTCTCTAATCCTTCCATCTTTGAATCCTCCTATCCTGTAATTACAAATAAGTTCATATCCCACATAAGTATAGAACCTATTATTAATACTATACGCAGTTATTCCTTCGGTCAATACTTAATATATCTCACACAAAATCCATCTTTTACATATATGGCATATATAGATTAATCCAAAAGCTGCTCGGAATATTCTTTTGATATTCTTTCAGAAGCTTTTCTTAACAGCTCTTGCAGCGTCATTTTACCTATCATTTTCGTTATTATTTTATTCTGATTATCTGCTCAAACAGACATATCTCCTCCGCATTAATCTGCTTATCCATATGATGATGACCGAAGAACCATTTTTTATATTTAAGCTTATCCTTTATCTCCTGTAGATAATTCGTGAGAACATCCTGTCCATAGAGACCTTCTCCAATAACAGATGTTGTACTGGATGAGGTACAATGCGTCATAACATAGTCAACCTTCCAGCTATTTTTCTCCAGATTAACAAGTCCCTCCGCCATTTCCTGTTTTGTAGGAAGTTCTCCTTCCCACCAGCTTCGCTTATTTATACGGAACAGCTTAGTATTGTCCTTCCACCATCTCTTTATCTTCGGATCTCCGGGTTCAAGAATCCCATCCTTGATGTCGTGTGAACTTGCCCCTCCAAAGGTAAATATCTTTAGTCCATCTATATTAAAGACCTGTCCTCTCATCAGATGAATAACAGAAGGTCTTATCTTATGAACCTTGCCTCCATTCCATATTTCAACAGGCATTTCACGCAGCCTGTCATGATTCTCATGGTTTCCATCAATAAACAGAGTTGTAAAAGGCTTATCCTCCAGCCAGTTCAACCAATTTCTTTCTTCCCTGGATTCACCTTTATAGTCCCAGACCAGGCCAAAATCTCCGAGGATAATCACATAATCATTTTTTGTCATTTCCTTCTGCTCGAAAAATGATTCTGTATTAAATCGTCTTACATCTCCATGTGTATCTCCTGTGATATATATTTTCGACATACCATCAACTCCATTTTATTTTAATCTGAAAAGCGCACCATTATACTTAACATTCAAAATATTATTCCAAATAGGCACTCATTATAATATTATACCCATCCCAACCATCAGTGCAATCAACTCGTAGTATAATATCACAACTAAAATATATCGTTGCCACACAGCTTCTAATCAAAAAGAAGGACATTCCCTTTCAAGCAAGCTTGAGGGATGCCCTTCTTTTGGTTTTTCACACGTGAGCAGTGTACTAATTTGTGAACTACTCGGCAATTGAATTGCCAGAGCATCGGATTTGCGCGGCTTTCGCCGCGTAGATTCCGGGTGCGTCCATGACACCTCTACTGCTGCCTTTCGGCTACACAGCTACTTTTACTACTCTCGTCTGATCCAGCCCGGATACGGGCATAAGAAATCCACCGCCGGATACGGCATGATATTTCCGGAGGATATTGTAGGCTCCTACTGCATCTGCATTCCAGATCTTTCCGTTTTCCTGATACAGCCCACGATGCTTCCGGTTCCCTTTTTTCGCATACTCTTTTGAGACTTCCGGTGTGTTCGGAGAACACTGGCTGCTGTATGATTCTTCCTGTCGGATCAGCGAGATTCCTTCAAGCGTTAACTTATACTCGAGCATCCCATAGATCTTCTCATACGGCAGACCATGAAGCTGCTGATTGACTCTGCTTCCCTTGTCGTTCCCTTCCCGGATCCCCTGCAGGTCTCCGATCACGACCGTATTGATCCCATGCTCTTTACAATGATCCGCGATCTGTCTGGTAAGCTTATGCAGATAATCATGGATCCTGTTTCTCTTCTTTTCATACAGCCTCAGGACGTGTTTTGACGGTTTCGGATATTTCACCCCATTCTTTGTCTGTTGTTTTCCCCACTGTGACTGGACACGCGAGATCTCCTTATCACATTCCCGGCAGATGCTTAAATAGTTTCT
>DGRT01000026.1 GCA_002391105.1 Lachnospiraceae bacterium UBA4381
TCAAGATCCTTTGCATCCTCTCCATCAATAGTAACTGTATCCAGCATACGAAGATCTCTTCTTGGATACTCCGGATCATTTAAAGCCTTTGATATATCCTCGTCAGACAATTCCTCGGGAATTGATTCAAGCTGGATATCAACTTTTTCCGGAAATTCTACCGGAATACCATAGGTTTTAACCACCTGGAGAATATCGGTAGCCGGATCATCTATATGACCTATAACCTCTGTAATAAAACCTTCAGGCGATTTTTTTGAAGAACCGTAATCCTTAATGCTGACTATGACAACACTACCTGTCACTGCGCCCTTAGACTCACCTCTACTGATAAATATATCGCCGATTTTCTTATCATTCGGTATTACAAAGCCAAAATTATCTGACGCCTGATAAACACCGATTAGCTCTTCAGTATTTCGGGATAATATTCTTGTAACAGCCCCTTCCTTTCTCGGACCGCTGTTTCCGGGAATAACTCTGATAAGAACCTTATCCCCATTAAAAGCATTGAGACTTTCCTTCTCCGGAATAAAGAAATCTTCTTCATAGCCCTCAACCTTAACAAAGCCAAAGCCTCTCTTGGTTCCGGAATATATACCTACAAGCATATCCTTTGACGGAAGCATATATTTATCATTCTTAGTCTTTATAAGCTTCACATCATTACATAAATGTATCAGAAGCTGCAGAAACTTCTCCTTCTCACCGCTGTCTGTTATTTCATACAAAGCACATAGATCTTTAAATCTAAGCGGTCTGTAATCATTTTTAGACATAAGCTCTTTAAGTCTTTCATATATCTCTATTTCATTTTCAGTATATTCGTATTCCATATAATCCCCCAGATACACAGTATAGCAAATTAAAAAAGTGCCTACATTAAATGTAAGCACTTTTAATAATAAAGTCAAATATTATTATCTGAGCCATTTAGAACCAAGAATAGCCGCAACTATAATAAATAATGCGCCAAGGATTGCTGTAGCCCTCTGAATACGAGCTTCCTTGGAATGTTTCTTGTTCTTGCTCCAGTATGTATCAACGGAACCGGTAAATGAACCTGTAAATCCATTTTCCTTTCCTTCCTGACTAAGTACAAGTACTGCAAGTGCTATTGCTATTAATATAAATATAATGGTAAGCGCGATTTTCATTTGCTATTCCTCCAAAAAATCATACCAAAGCATAATAACACGTTGAGATTAATATTGCAAGACAAATTTACTTATTTTTAAGAAGGTCTCTAATTTCAGTAAGTAGTACCTCTTCCTTTGTTGGCTCAGGATCTTCCTCAGCAGCTTCCTCTTCCTTCTTCTTAAGACTCATAAGCTTGTTCATACCCTTGAGCATAAGGAAAAGCACAAGTGCTATTATAAGGAAATTAATAACCGCAGATAAGAAATCTCCATAATTAAGTGTTAAGGTTTTAGCTGTCTCAGCATCAAGTCCTGTATAGTCAACCCATGGAAGTTTTATAGAACCACCTATTTCAGCACCACCTATACTATTAATAAGAGGGTTGATAAAACTGTCGCAAAGTGATGTTATGATTGCTCCGAAGGCACCACCGATGATAACACCAATAGCCATATCCATAACATTACCCTTAAGAGCAAACTCCTTAAACTCCTGTAAAAACTTTTTCATATGATATACCTCCCTTCCTAATGATATATTATGTTATTTAATAATTAACGATCTTTCCAAAATCAGCCTTGAGTGATGCACCACCAACAAGTCCACCATCAATATCAGGCTGAGCAAAAAGCTCTGCAGCATTTCCTGCATTTACAGAACCGCCATACTGAATACGTACAGCTTCAGCAGTAGCCTCGTCATATATCTCAGCTATGCAGTCTCTGATACCCTTACATACTTCCTGAGCCTGCTCTGTTGTAGCTGTTTTACCGGTTCCGATAGCCCAGATTGGCTCGTAAGCAATAACAAGGTTCTTTACGTCATCAGCAGCAACGCCCTGAAGATCGGACTTGATCTGAAGTCTGATCCAGTCCATAGTAACACCCATTTCTCTCTGCTCAAGAGATTCACCGCAGCAAAGGATAGGTGTAAGACCTGCTTCGATAGCCTTCTTAACCTTCTTATTAAGTGTGCAGTCACACTCCTTGAAATAGTCTCTTCTCTCTGAATGACCGATGATAACGTACTTTACACCAGCATCAACCAGCATCTCTGCTGATATCTCACCTGTATAAGCACCCTTATCCTCAAAGTACATATTCTCAGCTCCAACCTGAACATTAGTACCCTTAACAGCCTCTACAACAGGAACTATATCTATAGCCGGTACACAGTAAACTACATCTACTGCATCATTTACTACAAGGTCCTTAAGTTCATCAACAAGCTTAACAGCCTGAGATGGAGTCATATTCATCTTCCAGTTACCTGCAATAATCTTCTTTCTTGCCATTTTTACACTCCTATTTTATATTCAACCGTTTATGACTATGCTTTTTTTACATAGTCATAAACGAACAGTTTTAATATAATAATTTATTTGTCATTAGCTGCTGCAACACCAGGAAGCTCCTTACCCTCAAGGAACTCAAGTGAAGCACCACCACCAGTTGAGATGTGGCTCATCTTATCACCAAATCCAAGCTGGTTACAAGCTGCTGCTGAATCACCACCACCGATTATTGTAGTAGCATCTGTCTCAGCAAGCGCCTGTGCAACTGCTATAGTACCTGCAGCAAGTGTAGGATTCTCAAATACTCCCATAGGACCGTTCCATACTACAGTCTTAGCGGTCTTAGCTGCTTCTGCAAAGAGAGCTCTGGTCTTCTCACCGATATCAAGACCTTCCATATCAGCAGGGATGCTGTCAGAATCAACAGTCTTAACCTCGATAGGTCCATCTATTGGATCAGGGAATGAAGCAGCAACTACAGTATCAACAGGAAGAAGCAGCTTCTTGCCAAGTGATTCAGCCTTTGCAAGCATTTCCTTGCAGTAATCAATCTTGCTGTCATCAACAAGTGAAAGTCCAACCTCTTTACCCTGAGCTTTAAGGAATGTATATGCCATACCAC
>DGRT01000102.1 GCA_002391105.1 Lachnospiraceae bacterium UBA4381
GGTGAGATACTCAGAAAGGTGCCACAGGAGAAACTGCTAAGTGAACTGAAAAAAGAACTTGATAACTGGAAATGATTGATATTTGAAAGGGGTTATTTGTTTGGAAGAAAAGCTTTTTAAGGACGTTTTTCCGGGGATAATACTTGGCGATGCCGGCGAATATTTTGATGATGTAAAGGTAACATATGTTGATCTGGTTAAGAATACCCAGAGTCTTTATGTTGGAATCAGATCCTCGCATCTGATACCCTGGGATTATATCAGGATGGTTGAGGAAGCTGTCAGAATATATGTATTTGGAGAATATACAAAAAGAAAGGTCAAGATAGAGGAAAGATATACTCTTTCAACCCAATATACACTTAAGAGTTTGATGGATATGCATCTGGACAGTATACTGGAGGAGCTGAAGGAGCAAAGCTCTGTAGAATATACACTGGTAAAAAATGGTACTATCAAGATTGAGTCAGGTGCCATTCATATAGATATTCCGGAAGGTCTTATGGCTGTAAAGAAAAAGGCTGAGATAGAAAAGTTTTTCAATCATACACTGGCTAAGAAATTCGGAATGAATGCGGGCACTGTAGTTCATCTGGTAGAGAATCCTAAGTTTACTGAAAAGATGGTGGATGAACTGCTGGATACACTTCCCTTTGGTGCTGCTCCTGTGGAACAGCAGCAGAGTGAGATCGAGAAGCAGATGATAGAAACCTATGATCCGGATACCAACAGTGTTTCCATCAAGCAGTTCGTATCAAAGGCTGCAGAACCGGTGGAGAAGAAGAAGGATTACAAGAAGAGAGCTGAGGATTTCAGAAGAAAGAATTATAATGATATAGACTGCTTTTATGGTAAAAATACCGAAGGTGATATAGTCGAGATAGGTACTATTGTGGAAGAAACCCCTAACTTTGTTGTTGTAAGAGGACAGGTGTTCGGAGTAGAGACCAAGCCTATCAGAAATGAGAAGACTATACTTACGGGATATATTACTGATTTTACAGATTCCATAGGCTTTAAGATATTTCTGAAAAATGCAGATCTGGAGCCTGTTTTAGAGGAACTGCATGAGGGTGCATTTGTTCTGATGAAGGGTATTCCGGTAAAGGATCTGTGGTCCAAAGAGCTGATAATTGATAAGATAGATGGTATCAAGCCAAGCTCTGATTTCAGAACAATGAGGATGGATAATGCGCCTGAAAAAAGAGTGGAGCTCCATCTCCATACACGTTTCAGTGAAATGGATTCTGTTGTAAATGTTGAAAAAGCTGTCAAGAGAGCAGTTGACTGGGGACATAAGGCTATAGCCATAACCGACCATGGAGTGGTTCAGGCATTTCCGGTTGCGAATAAGTGTCTTAAAAAGGCTGGGGCATCGGAGGATTTCAAGCTGCTTTTTGGTGTGGAGGGCTACTTTGTTGATGACATCAAGACTCTTGTTATGAATGGTCATGGACAGAGTCTGGACAGCGAATATGTTGTATTCGATATAGAGACTACAGGACTCTCGTTTAAGTTCTGTAAGATCATAGAAATCGGTGCGGTAAGACTGGATAAAGCGGGAAATGTTATCTCAAGATTCTCCGAGTTTGTTAACCCTGAGGAGCCGATTCCCTATAGCATAGAAAAGCTGACCTCCATAAATGACAACATGGTAAAGGATGCCGATACTATTGACAAGGTTCTGCCGCGTTTTCTGGAGTTCTGCCGGGGAGCAATGCTTGTAGCGCATAATGCAACCTTTGATACTACCTTCATAAGAGTTAATGCAAGAAGACTTGGGCTGGAGTATGACTTTACAGCTCTTGATACCATGACGCTGGCTTATATATTCCTGCCTGAGCTGGGAAGATATAATCTGGACAGACTTACTCATTATTTCAAGCTGACTAATGCTCATCACCACAGAGCCTGTGATGATGCCGAGGTTACGTCTGAGATATTTGTGAGACTTCTTCGTATGATGAGGGAGTCCGGAGCGGATACGGTAGATGATCTGAACAAGATGGGAAGTGCTTCTCCTGATTCCATAAAAAAAGCCAAGAGCTATCATGGCATTATATTTATAAAAAATGAGGTCGGAAGAACTAATCTTTACAGGCTTATTTCCGAATCCCATATTAAGTATTTTAACAGGAAACCCCGTATTCCTATGTCACTTATTGAGAAGTACAGGGAGGGACTGATAGTTGGTTCTGCCTGTGCATCAGGGGAGCTGTTTCAGGCTGTTCTGGACGGGGCAGAGGATGAAGAGATAGAGAGACTTGTCAGGTTCTTTGATTATCTGGAGATACAGCCTATAGGCAACAATAAGTTTCTTCTGGAAGATGAGAAGATGGACAGGGTTAATTCCTGGGACGATCTCAGAGATCTGAACAGGGAGATAGTTAAGCTTGGTGAAAAGTATGATAAGCCGGTGGTTGCAACCGGAGATGTGCATTTTCTTGATCCTGAGGATGCTATATATCGTGCGATCATTCTGGAAAGTACCAAGTATAAGGGCATGTCTGCCAAGAAGAAGGAAGAGGAAGAGGCGAGACTTGCCAGGGAAAGAGAAGAACGTGGCGGCTCCAATAATATGAATCTTATGAAGGATGCCATGGAGAAACAGCCGCCGCTTTATCTTAAAACTACAGAGGAAATGCTGGAGGAGTTTTCGTATCTTGGAGAGGACAAGGCATATGAGGTTGTTGTTACAAATTCCAATCTTATCGCCTCGTGGATAGATAAGATATCTCCGGTTCGTCCTGACAAGGCGCCACCGAGGATAGAGAATTCAGATCAGATACTTAGACAGATATGCTATGACAAGATGCATGAAATGTATGGACCTAATCCTCCGAAGATAGTAACGGACAGACTGGATAAGGAGCTTGATTCCATAATAGGTAACGGCTATTCGGTTATGTACATAGTTGCGCAGAAGCTGGTATGGAAATCCAATGAAGACGGATATATGGTAGGTTCAAGAGGATCGGTTGGTTCCTCCTTTGCTGCAACGATGGCAGGTATTACAGAGGTTAATCCTCTGCCGGCGCATTATCTCTGTCCTAACTGCTTCTATACTGAGTTTGACAGTGAGCGGGTTAAGGCATATGCAGGTGAATGTGGCTGTGATATGCCGGACGCCGTATGTCCTGAGTGTGGAACCAAGCTGAAGAAGGAGGGACAGGATATTCCATTTGAAACCTTCCTGGGCTTCAAGGGAGACAAGGAACCGGATATAGATCTTAACTTCTCCGGTGAATATCAGCCCCGTGCGCATGCCTATGTTGGTGAGATATTCGGAAGTGACCATTCCTTTAAGGCAGGAACCATAGGTACTGTCGCAGAAAAGACTGCTCTCGGCTTTGTAAGAGATTACTGCAAATACAGAGGAGTGGATAAACGTTGGGCGGAAATGGAAAGACTGTCCAAGGGCTGCATAGATGTAAAAAGAACTACCGGGCAGCATCCGGGCGGTATCATAGTTACTCCGGATGATGAGGAGATATACAGCTTTACTCCTGTACAGAAGCCGGCAAATGATATGTCTGTTGATATAATTACAACGCATTTTGAGTATCATTCCATAGACCATAACCTCCTCAAGTTTGATATACTTGGGCATGATGATCCTACCATGATCAAGAGACTGGAGGATCTGACCGGAGTCAAGGCGACAGATGTGCCTCTTGACGACAAGCAGGTAATGGAACTGTTTAAAAGCACTAAGCCGCTGGGAATAGAGCCTGAGGATATAGATGGAATCCCTCTTGGATGTCTGGGTGTACCGGAATTCGGTACAGAGTTTGCCATGCAGATGCTTATCGATGCGGATCCGCAGAGCTTCTCTGATCTGGTTCGTATCGCCGGACTGTCTCATGGTACAGATGTATGGCTTGGAAATGCACAGAAGCTTATTCAGGAAGGCAAGTGTAAGCTGTCCAGTGCTATATGCTGTCGTGACGATATAATGGTTTATCTTATGAATCAGGGGCTTGACTCATCTGATGCATTTACTATAATGGAGCGTGTGCGTAAGGGTACTGTTGCCAAGGGTAAGTGCGATGAGTGGCCGGACTTCAAGGCGAAGATGGAGGCGAAGGGTGTTCCGGACTGGTATATCTGGAGCTGTGAGCAGATAAAGTATATGTTCCCTAAGGCTCATGCGGTTGCCTATGTTATGATGTCCTGGCGTGTTGCCTACTACAAGATATATTATCCGCTTGCTTACTATGCGGCGTATTTCAGTATAAGAGCAGATGCATTTTCCTATGAGATCATGTGTCAGGGAGAAGCTCATCTGGACGGCGTGCTCAAAGTATATAAGGCTATGGACAAGAACAAGATGACGGCTACAGAAAAAGGTCTTCTGAAGGATATGAAGATCGTTAAGGAAATGTATGCCAGAGGCTTCGAGTTCATGCCGCTGGATATATATACTGCAAAGGCCAAGCGTTTCCAGATTATAGATGGCAAGATCATGCCGAGCTTCCTGGCTGTTGATAAGATGGGTGAAACCGCGGCAGTCCAGATGGAAGAGGCTGCAAAGGCGGGACTGTTCCTGTCTCAGCAGGAGCTGAAGGACAGAGCCAAGATATCATCATCAGTTATAGAAAAGATGGAAGAGCTGGGAATACTGGGCGATATGCCGAAGACCAGTCAGCTTACATTTGACTTTCTGAGCTGAGATGGTAATTAGTGTATTTGAGATACCCTGCTTCGTAGGGGCAGATGCTTCGCATATGGAATTAAGCTTTGTAACTAATCAGGTGAAAGAGAAATATTTATCATGGTTAAATCAGTAGTATTTGATCTGGATGGTACACTGCTGGATACATCGGCAGGTGTCATCAGTTCAGTAAAGAAACTAATAAAAAAATATGGATACAGGGAGCTTACCAGGGCGGAGCTTGAAACCTTCATAGGTCCACCGATCAGTAAGTCGGTGGAACGAGTGTTCGGCGTGTCTCCGGAAGAGGCTATGGAAGCCATGCAGTATTTCCGTGAGGAATATCCAAAGGAGGATATATATAAGGCTGATCATTATGATGGGCTGGAGAAGCTGCTTGCTGACCTTAAGGAAGGCGGCTTCAAGGTCGGGGTTGCGACATATAAGAGAGAGGATATGGCGAAGACCTTACTGGAAGAAAAGGGACTCGCAAAATATTTTGACGTGATACATGGTTCAAACCGTGAGGCAAATCTCACAAAGGCGGATGTGGTAGCTATGACCATACGTGACCTGGGACATGACAGCTCTGAGACAGTTATGATAGGTGACAGCGATAATGATGCCATAGGTGCCGAGGAGGCAAACGCACTTTTTATAGGAGTTACCTACGGCTTCGGGTTCAAGTCCCGCGAGGATGTGGAGAGATATAAGAATATCGGAGTGGCTGTCACACCCGGGGAAGTGCTGGAGATAATCAGAGGATTATAATTTATTTATCAGAGAATATAATTCATTAATCAGAGGGTTGTGCTTCATTAATAAATCTGGAGATTATGTTTCGGTAATTATGCAGCGGAATATCTGATAATAAAAAGTGGTTGTTACGATTGTGTAGATTAAA
>DGRT01000045.1 GCA_002391105.1 Lachnospiraceae bacterium UBA4381
TGCCAAGGATATAATTATGCCGATAATATTATCGTTATATAAACTTAATTTTATCGATAGGAGGTGCACTAAAAATGTATCGATACGAGGAACCTATTTTCAGGCTGAGAAGTTCAAGCTATGGCAGTAACTATTGGGTATTTCACAGCAGAAAACTTCGGAGAAGAGTAGCAGTATTTTCTAACCTTGAATATGAGAATATTCTTACTCTTGAGATGAATCCTGATGTGGAGTGGTACTGTGAATATCCTTTGGAAACTACTGTCTATATAGGAGGGAAGGAGTCAAAGGTTCTGTTCAATGCATGGGTAAAATATAAAGACGGAACAGAAGAATATCAAGGTGTTGCATATCTTTGCAGTTCTGATGATAGTAAGGATCATGTGAAGGTTGCCTGCCAGTCGGCGTGGTGCTTACAGAATGATGTCAATTTTGTATTCCGAAACGAAAAGAATATTGAAATAGGACCTTTCTATATCCGAAATATATCGCTTCTTGCAGCCAGGGCCAGAAGATTCACAGCTTGTGGATTAAATGCAGGCAGGATCTTCCTAAGTTTTATCCAGGCAAAAAGGCATATATGTATCGGTGAACTTGAAAAGATGGGGCGCCTAGAAAAGTACAGAGCGCTGGATTATATTTCAGATCTGTACTATAGAGGATTGGTCACACTGAGCAATATGAATACAGACTGCATCTCTGCAGATACGGAGGTGATCTCCATTGGCTAATAAAAAATATAATATCGAAGAACTCCGCCAGGCAAGGAGCATGTGGACTGAACCGCTTATCAGTACTGTCCCTGAATCTAAAAGAAGTAGATATATGCTAAAAAAGCAGGCTGTAGATATGTACATAGATGGCGAATCTGTAAAAAAGATTACTGAAATGACAGGTATCCCCGGTTCGAGGATGGTATCGCTGATAGAAAGATGTCTTTCTTCAAATGATGCAGGGAATATTCTTGGATATCACGGCCTTTTAACAGGAAGTAAACCCTTTAGAGAAACGAGATCAGGACATGGCAGAGAGTTTGATCAGCTTCTGGAGAAGTATCCTCAATTGAAAGAGTTCATAATAGGGTGTTATTTTGGTGACAGGAAATATACGCTTGTCAGGAACATGAACATAACATCACTTCATAGGTTATTTCTTAAAGAATGCCGCAATCTTGGCATCACAGAGTGGCAGTACCCATTTACTACAGAAAACCGTGGATATGTCAGCATGTGTGCCTATGTCCATAAACTTGAAGCTGATAACATTTCTTTAAATGCCAGAAGATTTGATAAAAATACTGCCCAAAAGCTAGCGTCTACAGGGATTGGTCACAGGCTTACAGTCAATCCGGTGGCTCCTTTTGCTACAGTACAGATTGACGGTCACATCATAGATATCGAATATGTAATTGATGTACCCAATACAGACGGCACTGTTAGCAAGGTTGTTGCTACAAGGGCGTGGTTAATAGCCGTGATAGATATAGCAACAAGATGTATCCTTGGATATTCCCTTTCTCAGGAATTTAATTACGACCAGTATGATGTCATGGATGCTATTAAAAATGCCATCATACCGAAAACTCTGCTGGATCTGACCATCGAAGGACTTCAGTATCCATCTAATGGCGGTTTCTATTCAACCGCGTTTTCTGATTTCAAATATGCAGTCTTTGATTCAATAATGCTGGATAATGCAAAATCGCATCTGTCAGCATACACGGTAGGAAAACTTGTAGATGAGCTTGGCTGCTGCGTTAACTATGGATCTGTTGCAACTCCCGAAACAAGAGGAATTGTTGAAAGATTTTTCGGAACGCTAGAGTCCAGAGGATTCCATATGCTGCCATCAACAACCGGGTCAGATACCAAAGATCCTGTCAGAAAAACCCCCGAAAAAAATGCAATAAAATATGATGTCACATATGAACAGATGACTGAACTGATAGATGTTCTCATAGCTGAGTATAATAACACACCCCATAAAGGGGTAGATGGACTTTCACCCTTAGAGTGCATGAGCTGCAAACTGTATCAAGCAGGGCTTTACCCATATGTGGCTGACGAAGATATGATCATATCAGTCATAGAACGTCTGAACATGAGGATGGACAAACGCACTGTCAGAGGTAGGGCAACACATGGCAAACACGCATATATTCAGTTTATGGGTACTGAGTATCGTAGCAAGATACTCTCTGCCACTGAACACTACCTTGGACAGTCACTAACCATCCTTTATGACCCCAGGGATATTTCCAGTATTGAGGCATATGATCAGGATGGCAGATATATAGACACGCTTAAGGCAAGTGGGGAATTCGGTACAAAATCACATTCCGTCAGGACGAGAAAGAATGCCCTGAAGCTTGCCAGAGAGCGTGGGAGATCAAAACTAATATTTGATACACCGATAGATGCATATATATCAAGCCTTGATGACAAGGGAAAGAAAAGCCGGAGAAACGCTACCAGGGCAGATATAGTCAGACGTGAGATTAGCAAGGGCATAGCAGCAGAACAGCAAAGTGATAATACATTTAACCTGGAGACTGTACGTAAAAAACAGGAAACTGGGGCTGTACTAAGGTATGAAGATATTAAAGGGCTTTCACCGGAAGACCTTTATACGTTGATGTTCCAAAGCAGAAAGGAGGGTTAATGCGTGTATTCTGCAAAAGAAGCTGTATCAGCTAATAATATATCAGAACAGTTCATATCACAGATGACTATCCGCTATCTTACTTCCCGTAAGCTTGTATTTCCGACTAAGAGCATCCTTGATGAAGAACGGAGAATCAATTCATGGCTCGGCATAGGAGCTTGTGGGAGTATTACTTATGGAAGAGCCAGGATAGGCAAGACGGTGTGCATGAACTATGTAGCTGAATCCATAAGAAATCAATATGGGAGCCGTGAAATGGTCATTATATGGAATGTGACTGACCACCCCGAAACTGAGAGAAACTTCTATGCCTCGATACTTATGGCTATGGGCTATGAATGTCCCAGATACAGCACCGCACTAATACTAAAAGAACGAGTTCTTAATGAGCTTATATTACGTGCTCACGAGACCCCCTTTAAGAAAGCAGTCATGTTCATTGATGAAGCCTGGAAACTAAGGGAAAAGGATTTTTACTGGCTTATGGATTTATATAACAATCTTAGCGGAAAAGATATCCAGTTATCTGTGTTCATGTACGGGACAAGGGAACTTAAGGATCTTAAGCATTCCTTTAAACTTCAGGGCAAAGATCAGATAGTTGGACGTTTCATGATCAATGAAAGCCAGTTCTTTGGTATACAGGATCCCAAAGAGCTCCAGTTCTGCATGGCTTCGGTAGATAAACTTCATGTTTGCATGACAGACTATGAAATATTATCGGATGGACTTGTGGATTTTTATTTTCCTTACGCAGATGGTAAGACCTTTTTTGATATCAGCAATGACTTCTGGGAAGCATTTCAGAGTGTAAGGATCCAAAAGAGGATTGCGGCAGAAGATATTCCCATGAAATATTTCATAGATTCACTGGTGATCTGCCTCAATAAGCATGGAAAACTGGGAAGCAGTCCAATTGCATTCCCTACGAGAAAGGAACTTGAAAGTTGTGTAGCGCTTTCGGGCTATGGTGAATCAGATGATGAATACACTAAATAAAGAGGATTTACTTTTTTCCAGAAAATACAGATGGGATAAAAAATGGGTGAGACCTTATGAATCCATATTCAGCATTCTTGCAAACTTTTGCAGGGTCAACATATGTTCAAGTAAACATGCGCTCAAAATGCTTGGAGCTGAAGCGACCAACGAGAAGAAATAAATAGAAGGATTTCAGATGGATGGACATTGCAGAAACAGTTTAGAAACAATCGAGTGCCTTAATAAAATTTTGCCCCAGTGGTATATAGACAAAATGGAAATCTTTGCGCATATGGATTATAACACTGCAAGATCTTATTTTGGTACATATCATATGCGAATATGCCCCAAATGCCTGAAAGATGGATATCATAGCATAATCCATCAGTTCCATTATGTAAAGACCTGCCCTTTCCACCCGGGAACAGGGACGGATGGGAGATTTGTTTTTGAACATAATTTCTATCACGCTGAAGGAATCAGATGCAGTCCGTATGAGAAAGGGACAGGATTTAATGCTTATTTATTACCCCTTCCTTGTTGCAGGACTAATCCAAATGACTTTTATGATACAGATGTGATCAATAGATCTTTTGAAAAATATGGGAAAGTGTACACTTCAAATATAAGTTATCTTTATTCACCTATTCTTTCTAAAGAAGCAGATAAAACGCCTATAATATCGAAAATGTATGTTGATCGACGCCCGGAAACATATGATTGTTTTCAAGCGGGTTTCTTCACGTGGTTTAATCAGCAGAATGTAGTATATAACCCATTTGAGCGCATAAAGAAGTTCTTCCGTATTATGCCTGCAGAGTATGACTCTTATGATATGGTTGACTGCTTTTTATTCGCAAAATATATGTCTATCATAGGCAAGGGCATTTTCTCACTGTCAGAAAACGATGTTAACACCTTACATTACGTGGACAGTATCCGTGATTCGGATATGACACTGCTCGCAATATGCTTCACATGGATAATGCAGGGCTTCGAAGAGCCCAGTGATGCTATCAGCGCAGCCTGCCTTGGACACAACATCCGGCCTGTAATGCAAAGAAATTTACGGTCATATACTCTGGAAGATGTTACTTGTGTAGGTGGGATGCGTTTTTACGAAATTGGCGAATCTGAAGCAGATAAAGTTTATCTTAAACTTTTCATCATGTCAGATATGATAGATGACCTATGGATCCAGTTTAAGAAATCAGCAACGTCTACAGGCGGAGTATATATATCTGATCCATGGAACACACTAATAATCCCGACATATCAGGTATTGTATCTGAAACATGAAGATATGTATGA
>DGRT01000062.1 GCA_002391105.1 Lachnospiraceae bacterium UBA4381
GGCTGTGTGGTTGTTACTGATGTCAATTCCGGTGAAGTAAGAGCCATGGTAAGCTATCCAAGCTATGATAATAATTATCTTACTAACAGTGTGGATCCTGATTATTATCAGACCCTTCTGGATAATCATACCAATCCTATGTATAACAGAGCTACTATGATGAGAACTGCTCCCGGTTCTACCTTTAAACCACTTACAGCAATAGCCGGTGTATCAGAGGGTGTGCTGGGGGTAGATGAATATATTGTCGATCGTGGTGTATTTGAGGAAGTATATACCAAGCCTAAATGCTGGATATACAGAGACTTTAAGCAGACGCACGGTTCCATAGGAATCCCGACAGCACTGGATGTTTCCTGTAATTATTTCTTCTTTACTGTTGGTTACAGACTTGCCACACGCAGCGGTGCCTACGTGGATGATGAGGGACTTGCGAGTCTCAGAAAATATGGAGAGATGTTTGGTCTTACCTCAAAGTCCGGTGTTGAAATAGAAGAGATAGAGCCTCATTTTTCAAATCTTGATGCGGTTACCAGTGCCATAGGACAGGGTACAAATGCATATGCACCTGTACAGCTTGCCAGATATTCAACTGCTATTGCCAATGGCGGAACCTGCTACAATCTGTCTCTTATGAATAAAATAACTGACTATGAAGGCAATGTAGTACAGGCTTCTAATCATACCATTGCATCACAGATAAATATTGATTCCTATCTATGGGGACAGGTTCATAAGGGAATGAGAATGGTTGTTACCAACGACCTTTCGCATAACAGGCTCCTCAATTCACTTAATGTACAGGTTGCCGGTAAAACCGGAACTGCACAGGAGGGAGAGAACAGACCTGCGCATGCGCTGTTCATTTCCTATGCTCCTTTTTCTGCTCCTGAGGTTTCTGTTACTACAGTAATTCCAAATGGTTATTCCTCTGCCTATGCAGCGGATCTGACCGGATTTGTATATGCTTATATGTATGATAAGGAAGCTCTTAATAATGCTGAATTTACTGAAGATGTAGGAGAAGTAGGTGACTAAGCCATGTTAAAAAAGTACAGTCTGAGAAACTACAACTTCATATTACTGATTTCTGTAATTATACTGATGATACTCGGTGTATTTGTTATAAAGAGTGTAAATGAGGACTTTGTTAATAAGCAGTCTGTCGGAGTAGGACTGTCGATAGTTATAATGCTGGTTCTTTCCTTTGTGGATTACCATTTTATATCAAAGTTTTATATACCCTTATATATATTTACATCTGCACTTCTTTTACTGGTGCTTATAGCGGGTTCAACAGTCAATAATGCTACCAGATGGTTTACTATCGCCGGTATTACCTTCCAGCCTTCAGAGCTGTCCAAAGCTTTGCTGATCATATTCTTCGCAAACTTCCTTTCCAGAAGAATGGAAGACGAGAATATTAATACAGTAAAGACTATATTTACATTTATTATATTGCTGGGAATACCGATATTTCTTATATTCAGGGAACCTGACCTTTCAACTCTTATCTGTATAACCATGGTTCTCCTGACTATGTTTTTTATAGCCGGTCTTAGCTACAGAATAATCATAGTTACACTACTGATACTCATACCTGTTTTCAGTGTATTTATATGGTATGTCCAGCAGCCTAACCAGACACTTCTATATGAGCATCAGGTCAAAAGAATACTGTCCTTTATCTATCCTTCTGAATATGAGGATGAAACCATGCAGCAGGAAAACTCTGTCATGGCTATCGGTTCCGGACAGCTTATGGGTAAGGGTATAGGAGGCAATGATGAGCAAACCTCCACAACTGCGACCAACCTTATTTCAGAGCAGCAGACTGACTTTATCTTTTCGGCTGTTGGAGAAGCCTTTGGTTTCTTCGGAAGTGTAATAATAATTGGAATTATTCTGCTTATAGTGTTACAATGTATAAGGACTGGGCGCAGAGCCAGAGATGACACTGGCATGCTCATGGCAACTGCCATGGGTTCACTTATCGGATACCAGTCTTTTATAAATATTGGAGTCGCAACCAGACTATTACCTAATACGGGAATTCCCCTTCCTTTCATTAGCTATGGACTGACATCACTCATCAGTTCTGCTATAGGTATTGGTATAGTTTTGAATATTAGTTTGCAGCGTAAGAAGTACTAGGTTTATACAAGGGAGAAGGATAAGATGAATATTGTACTGATTGCACATGATCCCAAAAAGAAACTGATGCAGAATTTCTGCATTGCCTATCGTGGAATTCTTACACATCATGATGTATATTCCACAGAAACAACAGGTCGTCTCGTAGAAGAGGCATCCGGAATAAATGTACATAAATTTCTTGCCGGTCATCTGGGTGGAATAGAACAGATTGCAACCCAGATAGAAGCAAACCAGATGGATCTTGTTATATTCCTGAGAGAGAATAGTATGAGTCAGCCTCATAATAATGATTTTCATAATATTTCCACTCTCTGTGATATATATAATATTCCACTTGCTTCAAATCTGGCTACAGCAGAGCTTCTTATAAAGGCTCTGGAAAGAGGAGATCTCGACTGGAGATCACTCTATAAACATTAGTAGAGGTTTAGTAATGGGAAGAGCCATAATATACTATCTGATATTATCCATAGCTGCCCTAAGCATCATTGGATATCTAGTCCTTGATAGTAAGAATTTTAATAATCATTATGATGAAGATATATCTATCGCTGTTCCGGTAGATTCCAGCTTTCCAACCTTTGAGCTGACAGGATATCAGTCTGAAAATGCGGTCCTAAAGCCGGGAGAGGAAGTAAATGCATCTCTTTTTCAGGATGATACCTATGCTACTATCATGGTGGATAATGATACCAACGAGGTAGTAGTAGCGCATAATGCTCTGAGACGCATATATCCGGCAAGTACAACAAAGCTTATGACAGCCCTTGTGGTATGTGATGCACTTAATGAAGGAAAGATCAGTCTGGATGATGAGGTCACTCTCCAGCATGATACAGCTATAACAGATGAAAGTGCTATGAAGAGCAGTCTCACCAAAGGATGTACTATAACAGTAAGAAACCTTCTGTATGGACTTCTGATGAAATCCTATAATGATTTCGCTGTAATACTTGCAGAATATGTAGGAGGTACAGAGGCTGATTTCTGTACGATGATGAATAATAAAGCATATCAGATCGGTGCTACATCATCACATTTTATCAATCCTCACGGACTCCATGAGGATGATCATTACACAACAGCTTACGATATGTATCTGATCATAAGGGAAGCAAAGAAGCATGCTATTATCACAGAGATAGATTCCTACAGCACCTTCACTTATTCCTATACTGATGCAGAGGGCTATACACAGACTGACAGTATATCGCCGACAAATCAGTTTCTATCAGGCGGCTACCAGCTCCCGTCCAATATTACTATGGAAACCTGGAAAACAGGAACCACAAGTAAGGCAGGAAGTTGTCTAACGATGAATGTTCTGATAAATGAACATTCCTATACTTTGTTTGTAGCCGATAGTATCGGACCTGATGATCTTTACAGTAAGGTTAGTACATTATTTAATCTGACCAACTGATATATATAAAAATAATAGTAATTATATGGAAGAATTATGAGTAATAATCGACGTAAAAAAAGAAGAAAGAGAAGACCGGAGAATCCGAATGTTATCAGGCTTAGCAGGGCAGCGAGACTTAACTCTGCAATTATTTTATTTGTCCTGATACTTATCTATGTCGTTGCATGTGTTATCAAATCTATCTCCAAAGAGCCTATAACCACCTATAAGGTCGGCTCCAGTAATATTAATAATAATATTTCCTGTACAGGTATAGCACTTCGTAATGAAGTCGAGATTACCAGCTCAAAGTCAGGTTATCTGATCTACTTTGTACGTGACGGAGATAAGATCAAGAAGAACAGTCCTGTATGCACAATAGATGAAACCGGGAATGTTATAGCAGCCATTAAAGCAACTGGCGACAGCGATGAAGGCAATAAGCTCTTTACTCAGGCTGACTATGTTCATATAAGGAACTCCATTGATAATTATAAGTCTTCATATTCGGATATACAGTTTAATAATCTGTATAATTTCAAATCTGAGATTGAAAGCAAGGTCATGGAGCTTTCCAGTGAAGTAATGATGCAGCAGATTAATACCGGTGGTGCTGCAGTAACATCAACTCTTCAGACCATCAAGGCTCCGGACAGCGGTGTTATAGCATATTACCTCGATGGTTATGAGAAGAAGACTCCGGAAACTCTTTCACCGGAGGATTTTAATCAGAATAACTATAGAAAAAATTCACTTAAAACAGGTGATATTCTGGATTCAAGTAATACAGTATTTAAAATAGTTGCTGATGAAAACTGGCATATCGTATGTCAGATAACCAACGAACAGTATGAAGCTATTAAGGAAGAAAGCAAACTGTACTTTACAATAAATGGCTCGGATATAGATATGTCTGCCAAATTTGATAAGGATTCAAATGTTCAGAAAAAGGAAGACGGCTACTTCATTACAATGGATCTGAATAAATATATGGTTGACTATATCGACGACAGATTCCTTAACATTGAGATAATACTTAATCGTTTTGAAGGTCTTAAGGTTCCTAATTCAGCACTTATAGATAAGGAAGTATATATGCTTCCCAAGGAATATGTACTTAATTCTGACGGTAATACATCAGTAAGAGAGGTAAAGGTTCATAGATTTGATGAAAGTGCAACTGAGGGTGAACCAAGTGATGAGATAGTAAGTGTTATCATATATAAAACAGATGATGATTACTATTATATAGATAAGGATGCATTTCTGGATACAGATCAGATATATCATGGCAAATCTTCCTCTGAAACGTCACCGGTTCTGTCTCTGGACAGAGTACAGATGACAGGAGTTTACCTTGCAAATATGGGTATAGCTGATTTTGTTGAAGTCGTAATAAAGAAATCACAGGATGAATTTACTATACTTGAAACAGATGGTAATCTAAAAGAATTTGATAATATAGTCCTGGATGCTGAACAGGTAAAGGACGGTCAAACACTTTATTAATAACTGACTATAGGTGTCAAAAGTTCTTTATATAATTACTTTTGGCACTTATATCATGTTTAGATATTTATGTATGAAAGAATTATCATAAAATAAATATAGAACAAAATAAATATAAAATAAATTTAGAATAAGCAAAAGAAGGTATTAAGATGAGAGAAATGGATTTGCAGAATAATTACCGTGCAGTCAGAGAAAAAATCGATGAAACCTGCAGAAAGGCAGGACGTGATCCGGGTGAAGTAACATTAATAGCTGTCAGTAAAACCAAGCCACTTAGTGATATAGAATCACTTATTAAAATAGATGTAAATGATTTTGGTGAGAACAGACCGCAGGAACTAAAGGAAAAGTTTGATCTGGTTTCCACGCCTGTCAGATTTCATCAGATAGGACATCTTCAGACAAATAAGGTCAAATATATTATAAATAAAGCTGTTCTGATTCATTCTGTTGATTCTATGAAGCTTGCACAGATGATCGAGAAAGAAGCTGCCAAAAAGGAAATAATAGTAAATGTACTTGTAGAAGTTAATTATGCTGGAGAGGATTCCAAGTTTGGAGTTAAACCTGAGGAGGCAGCAAATCTGGTCAAGGAGATTGCCGCAAGTTTCAGACATATAAAGGTTAAAGGGCTTATGACCATAGCTCCATTTGTATCTGATCCTGAGGAGAATCGTCCTGTATTCAGGGGGATGCACGAATTATTACTTGACATAAAATCTCAAAACATAGATAATGTTGATATGTCCATTCTCTCAATGGGTATGTCTAATGATTACCTGGTTGCAATCGAAGAAGGTTCCACAATGGTAAGAGTTGGAACAGCCATCTTTGGTGAGCGAGAGTAAATAAATACATTTGAAACGGGAGATAATTATTTAATGGCAAAGAATGGAAGAAGAAGTATTCTTGATATGTTCAGAGTCAGTGATGATGACGACGAAGAATACGATGATGATTATGAATACTCTTTTGATGAGGAAGAGGATGAAGATGATTATGAGGAGCCTGTAAGGAAAACCAGAGCTCCAAGGACTCAGAAACAGCCGGCTGCTTCAAAGCCTGCACCGGCACCTGAGCGTACTTCAAAGCCTGCGCCAAGCTATAGCAGTTCCAGTTATTCAAAGCCGGAGCCTTCACGCAGATTCTCAAAGCCAACACAGACAGCTACTGATAAGCTTGTTGCCTTTGATGGTGGTGCTTCTCCAAGAAGAAGAACTGCAACCAGCGGTGAAGTATTTGTTATAAAACCTCAGGAATTCGATGATGCACAGACAGTTGTTGATTTTCTTAAAACCAACAGAGCTATAGTTATCAATATGGAAGGCCTGCAGCTCGAACCTGCACAGAGAATTATAGACTTTATCGGCGGAGCCTGTTATGGAATAGATGGCGACATAAAGGCTATATCCGCTAACATATTTATCGCAGTACCTAAATCTATTGA
This sequence comes from Lachnospiraceae bacterium UBA4381, assembly GCA_002391105.1. GTDB lineage: Bacteria > Bacillota > Clostridia > Lachnospirales > Lachnospiraceae > Eubacterium_Q. The sequence goes on from DGRT01000062.1 coordinate 6,522, forward strand.
GGTATCTGGCGATCTCAGAGAAGAAATACTGAATAGTACATCTGTTTCACCTATTCTTGGACAGTAGTACTTATCAGAAGGGGGCAATTGGAACATGCTAACACCACTTGATATTCAACAAAAGCATTTCAAGGCAGGTTTAGGATATGACAAAAAGGATGTTCAGGCATTTTTCGATGAAGTATCAAAGAGCTATGGGGAGCTCTACAGATCGAATGCAGAACTTAAGGAGAAGGTCATAACACTTACTGATACAGTTCAACATTATAAAGCAACTGAAAATGAACTTAATAAGAGGCTTCTTCTGGCAGATAAAACCTCTGAAGAGTCAAAAACCAACGCCGAGAAAACTGCTAAAGCTATTGAAAATGAAGCAAAGAGCCGTGGTAATGAGCTTATAAAGGAAGCTAAGGCTGAAAGAGACAGACTTGAAGCTGAGCTGTTAGAGCTTACCGCCAAATATGCTGAGTACAAATCCAATATCAATTCTCTTATAAGAAAGATGAGAAGATTTCTGGATGATAATGATTTTGATCCTGATGCAGCTTCGAGAGTAGCTGCTTCCGGCTATCATAAGGAAGAAGAGGAAGCAATGGCATTCTTTAGTGGAACAGGTGATTTCACTTCATCTCGTGATTCCGGAGGCGGTAATGGAAGTGGTAGTTCACTTGGAGGAGGAAGTGGTCAGAAGCTGAGTATGGCAAACAAACAAAGTAATTCTTCCAATGTTTATGGTTCTACCCTTGGAGGGGACGGAATAGATCCCTTCAAAACAAATCAGTAGTTTTAATCATATATGAATTACTGTATATTTCACATTCTAAACTAGACAGTAACATGATATATAATTATATTTATCAAAGTTAATATTTTATTTTGTTATACCAGGTAGAAAGATCTTCTTTTTGCCTGGTTTTTGAGGTTTTAATATGTCAAATATTATTAATAAGCTGCCTATTAATTATGAGGGCAGACCAATCTACAACATAATTTACTCAAATGATTTTGAAGGACTGAAGGATTTTTATGATACCTATAATCCGGATGGTTCAAAAAAACTCTGTATCGTGTCCGATTCCAGAGTTGCATCAATTTATCTTGATGAAATTATAAGGGTTTCCCGGGAACATTTTTCTAAAATTATAAGCTTTGTATTCCCTGAAGGGGAACCAAGCAAGAATCTTGACACAGTTAGAGAACTGTATGTAAAGCTCATAGAGGAGCATTTTGACAGAAAAGATGTTCTACTGGCACTCGGAGGTGGTGTGACCGGAGATATGTGCGGCTATGCAGCAGCAACATATCTAAGAGGAATTGATTTTATCCAGGTGCCTACCAGTCTTCTTGCCGACGTCGATTCCAGTATCGGAGGCAAAACGGGTGTTGATTTTGATTCATATAAAAATATGGTAGGTGCATTTCACATGCCGAAGCTGGTTTATATCAATCTCAGTACCATAAAGACTCTGAGTAAGAGACAGTTTTACAGTGGAATGGGAGAGGTCGTAAAGTCAGCTCTGATCAAAAATAATGAACTGTTTACTGAGCTTATCAATATGACACCTGTAGCTGATTCCCAGCCTTCGGATGATTCATGTATATATGGATATTCATCAGATAACCTGTATAAAATCATCTATGAATGTAACAGGATAAAAAAGATGGTTGTAGAAGATGATCCTCACGAAACAAAAGGTGAAAGAGCCCTGCTTAATTTTGGACATACTCTTGGGCATGCAATAGAGAAATATATGAACTTTGAGCTGCTGCACGGCGAATGTGTTTCTATAGGATGCATCCTGGCAGCGATAATATCACGTAATAAGGGGCTTATAACTCAGGAGGCGGTAAATACCATTGCTTCATATATACTCAAGGAATACAGCCTTCCTAGGCTTAAAATATCAGATGCAGATATAGACAGGATAATATACATTACGCATAGTGATAAAAAAGCTGTAGGTTCATATATAAAGTTTATTCTTCTTGATTCGATTGGTAATGCTATAATCAGAACTGATGTAAGTGATGATGATATGAAGGATGCGCTTACAGAATACCTTAGGGAATATAATACCTCAGCTAATTAAATAAGCCTTTTCTGAATATCTGGAAACAGCAACATAACAGAAAGCTTTCAATACATCAGGAAACAGTAATATAACAGATAGCCATCTATACATCAGAAAAAATAATTAACAGAATACTTTCTATATGTCTGGAAACAGTTTCAAACAAGAAAGCATTTCTATATATTTTCTGATAACAGCTAAAAACATAAATATAAGGATTATTATATATGAAAAGAGTAACTAAAATATTAATATCAATATTCGTTATAATACTTCTCGTTATTATTGATCAGTTTACCAAGTATCTGATTATTAAGAATTTTAACTTAGGTGATGAAAAGAAGATTATTGGTGATGCATTAGTTCTAAAATATATCAGAAATACCGGAGCTGCATGGGGGTCTTTGTCAGGAAGGATAACTTTGCTGCTTATCTTTACAGTAATAGTTATGATACTTCTTGGAATAGCCTATAAAAACATTATAGATATACCAATGTTTCTGCCGCTTAGAATATGTATTACTGCAATCTATGGCGGTGCCATCGGCAATATGATAGACCGCATCAGACTGGGATATGTAGTTGATTTTATCTATGCAAAGATTATAAAGTTTCCTGTATTCAACTTTGCTGATATTTGTGTAACCATCAGTGTATTTGTAATATTATATCTGTTTTTATTCAAATATAAATCTGAGGATACAGACAGGATACTGAATATTAAGTCCTCAGAGGATAGTACAAAACAAGAAATCAATAGTAATGATGACCTTAATAACGAAAATAATAATGATAATCATTAAACTGATAATTACAAGAATGATGATCGTTAAACGGATGATAACAAGGTTTGTTTAGAAACCAAATATAAAAAGCGTCAGATAAAAAATGTCAATGGAAAAGCATTGACATTTTTTATAAGATATGTTAGTTTACATAATATATTTACTGTAAATTATATTGAACAATATATTTTTTGATAAATCAATCATTTTCATCATCATCTTTATTTTTCAAAAATACCGGATCAATATCAGGAGAAGAGGAGTTTTCCCGAAGAGTAACCTTATTTCTGGCACCACGTTTTCTTTCCTGTTCAATATCAGCATAATGCTTACGGGTTGTATTTACATCCTTATGTCCCAGAACATCTGCAACCAGATATATATCACCGGTTTCCTGATAAAGAGCTGTACCATAGGTGCTTCGCAGCTTATGCGGCGTGATCTTCTTAAGCGGAGTAGTAACACTGGCATACTTTTTAACCAGATTCTCTACAGAACGTACTGATATACGTTTTCTTTGAGAGGAGAGAAATAGTGCATCCTCGTGCCCATCAACCGGTACAATTTTCTTACGGATTTCTATATAGTCCATCAGGTAAGAGGTTGCTTCATCAGAAAAATAAACAAAGGCTTCATTTCCACCTTTTCGTGTAACTTTAACACGGGAATTATCAAAATCAACATCATCAATATTAAGTCCCACAGTTTCGGAAACACGAAGTCCTGTTGATAGCATAAGCGTCATAAGTGCAAGATCTCTGGTTTTATCGCGTTCATGAAATTTCTGCTGCCTCTGGGTAAGCTTTGAACCATATTCAACATTATCCAGAAAGTCAGCAGTTTCATTGGCTTCCATACGAACTATGGTTTTCTCCTTTATTTTTGGAGTTTTAACCTTTTCAGTTATATTTTGAGATATACAGTCATTTACATATAAATACTTAAAAAAGGCTCTGATTCCAACGAGTTTTCGTTTCTTGGAAGCATTATCATTAGTATATTCCCGCCCATCACGTACATAATATGACAGATAGTCAAGATATTCCTCAATATCTCTGGAAGACAGACTATCAAGATCTGAATAGGAGATATCGTGCATTTCTTTCTTTTTTAAGTACGGATTCTCTGATTGCAGAAACTCAAAGAAATACTTAATATCATGTGCATAAGCAATACGTGTACGTGGCTGTGTAGTCGTATCAATAGAACGCATAAAATCCTTTACATAAGGAGGCAGATCTGAAAGTATGGACCGCAGTTCAAGTATTTGCTTTTTGGATAATTGTTTTGCATAAGATTCGGACATAATATTTACCTCATATTTTTCAATGTAATACAATAACATGAAAATAACAGATATAAAACCATATACAAAATATTAAGTCATAATTAATAATCCACAATAAATATATCCAGTTTATTTATCTGATATATTTATCAATATTTTATATATAGAAAAACTCAATTAATGAATAAAAAATGAGTAAAAACCACTCTCACAGTATATTATACACCATAATTTTTCGCAAAACTATGGTTTCACGAATAAATACATATTTTTACTATACTACTATTTTGCTCTGTAATCAAGTGATTTTCAGCTCATTATATATATGATATATAATCCCTTTCAGATAATTCCTTCATAAATCTGCTAAGTGGAAATCCCACAACATTATTATAATCACCTTTTATTGATTCAACGAGTCGTTGGCCGATTCCCTGGATTCCATATGCGCCGGCTTTATCCATTGGTTCGCCGGTTGATATATAATCTATTGCTTCAAAGGTATCAAATGGATACATATTTACAAAGGTCTTTTCATAAAAAGAAAATGAATCAGTTTCTATAAGCTTAGTTCGTTTATCATCGAATTGTAAGACCTTACAGGTTACTCCGGAATAAACCTCATGGGTATTTCCTGAAAGCATATTCAGCATATTTGCTGCATCTTTACCATTTTTCGGCTTTCCGAGAATTTTACCATCATATGCAACTACTGTATCAGCGCCTATTACCATTACACCACCCTTCTCCGGATCTATAAGGGTTTCCAGATACTGCGGTGGGTATTCTATGAATTTATCAGCTACGGCCGTGGATTTTTGCCGTGAAAGCTCCAGAACGACTTCCTGTGGGAGATTGCTTGTTATTATTTCTTCCGCATCACTTGGAATTACTTCAAATTCAAGTCCTGCCTGCTCAAGAAGTTCCTTTCTTCTTGGAGAATTCGATGCAAGTATCATGATGACATTCTGTTTCATTATACATCCCTTTTATACATTTTAAATATCAATAAAGCTTATATCGTAAAAGCATTGATAAAGCTTATATCGCAAAACATTGATAAAGCTTATCTCAAAAAAACAAATCAAGAGTTTACATATCCTGAATAATTACAGTATTTATCAAACTTATTGTAAATCATCAGTATTTTCAACAAAGAATGCCTCTCCGGTTTCCTCATTATATAAGGCATATGTATCAAGTGTAGTATTTCCGCTTATATCTCCTATAACCCCATAGCTCCAGCTAAGGAAGCTTTCTGAAAGCTCGCTTATAGGCTTTCCGGGCGTATATAGATAAAAGGTAGAACCACCATCTATTCCATAAGGCTCTGTATAGATATAATGAGTTTCTTCGAAAAGCTCATCAGTTCCTATTTCCTGATCAGTATTATAATGATCAAGCTCCATCTTATAAGTATATCTGTCAACCTGTGTTATATTCTTAAATGAACCATTAAAGTTGGAATAATAAATAGTTCCATTTGGATATCCCTCTCCGGTGGAACCCATATCTGTATCATGATAATTACCTGAGAAGTTACCATCTCCATCCAAAATTAACCAGGTTGACCATCCACCTGCTCCACTAGCAAATGTAAAATATATATCATTACTTACCGGAAGTGATACCTTGAAAAGTGACTCAACATCTACATCGTCCAGCTCCTTACTCAGCTTACTAACCGCTTCCTCCAGAGTCATATATGAGCATCTGTTTTTAACTATAATTTCATCAAGGGCTTCAGGAGCTGAATGTGTCAGAAGCATATCTATATTATCCAGTTTTTCTTTTATTAAAGTGTCAAATTCCGAAGCCTCTATCTCAGCACCGTTTCTCTTGCAGGTTACAACTGTATCTGAATAATCTTCATTTGGATAAGAGCTTCTCTCAAACTCATCCACTGAAACATATTTACCAAAATTATCAAGTCCCAGTATAGTATATACTATGTCAGTTCCTTCATCTGACATCTGACGAAACAGTATCAGTTCCTCGCTGTCCTTAAGATCAGCAAGATAGTAATCAGTTCCTCCTGCCACTTCCACATCGAGATTCTGATAAGTATATGAATTGACCATCTTTTCTTTTTCATATGAATAAATATATAAGGAAGCCTCATATAAGCTTTCTGCTTCGAGGAATATCATCTCTTCTATTCCGTCATTATTCAGATCCTTAAAGGATACAGGATAATTCTCAGTGGCTTCATATCCCATCTGCCAGTTGTAATTTCTGATTTTATCCTTATGATCTGAAAGTATATTAAGATATGCCTTATATGCGGCTTTTATAGTTATCTTGTCAGCCTTTACTTCCTCTGCTGATGTTTCTGAAGCCTGATTTTCAGCCTTATCCTTTTTCTCGGCGGCATCACTTGTACTGCCCTTATCAGTCTTTTCAGAATCGGAAACTGTACTTACTATATTCTCGTCTGTTTTATGAGAATTATCATTATCATCTTTATCATTAACCACTACTGTTTCCTGGTTATCTGAATTATATTTTCTGAGACCCATTATTACTGCTACGGCAATTATAGCAAGGAATGCGATAGAACCCAGTATAATGGCGGTTACAGCCAGAGGTGACATCTTCTTTTTCTTTACCGGAGGTGTAAAGTCTCTGAATTCAGAAGGATTCTTCTGACTTGCAGGCAGATTATTAACAGTTATCCTGTTAGGTATCTTAGGGGAGCCTGAACCGGCTGTATTATCATGCGGAGCCTGCTGATTCATTTCATTAGATTCAGCCTTAACAGGTTTGCCACAGTAAGTACAAAACATAGCATTATCATCAATCTGATTTCCACAATTTTTACAAAACATCTTACACTACTCTCCCGTATTAAAATATCAGCTATCAGACAGTCAACTGATGAGTTGGCCGGTTCAGCAGTTTATGTGAAGCGGCAACCTAACCTACTATAACACAAAATAAGACCAATAGACAGATAATCTTACTAATAAAAAAGGCAAAGACATTTTACTGCCTTTGCCTTGCGGTTTAGCTCGTAAGAGCAGATGCTTCGCATCCGGTATTAATCTACGGTAATTTATCTGGGAAAAACAGGTTTTCGCTTCGCGGGACCTTGTTTTCCTTCCGATAAACTTATGGTCTGTAGAAATATACTTCAGCAGTCTCTCCACTTGGCATCATCATGGTACCTACTGCATATTGAACTGCGCCATCTGTATAAAAGCCCGTTATTGTAAATGGAAGTGCTGTATCGCTCAGATCAACTGAACCATCATCTGCCATATCTCCAAACACACTCAGATTCTCTTCTTCTTTTTCAGTAAAATCACCACTGGCATCCCATCTATAGACATTATAATCTATCGTAACATCCAGTCTTTTATCATTAGATGTAATATATACATCTGCATATTCTTCACCATAACAGTTCAGCTTATTATCTCTGTCCCACCAGAAGAAGCCCTTCCAGTGACCATCCAGTAAACCGGTATCTGTAATAATGGTATCATCAGGTCTGCCGGCTGATGGATAGTTAGTCGTCCAGTCAAAGCTATGCTCATCATATCCATCAAATGAAGATGCAAGCATGTTTCTGATTGATTCTGATGTTTCTTCTACAGCATAATCCTTAACTCTTATATATATATAGTCCTCAGCTTTTCTTTGATAGCCGGATTTATTCTCATCCAGAAGCTTTCGAAGCTCCGTCGCTTCATCTTCATCTTTATCTTTAACTTCCTCAATATATTCATCATAATTAATATCTGCATTATATATAGCTATAGTTAAACCATCATAATCCTGTGGTGCCTTTATAACATAAATATATCTAGCTGCTAAATTATAAGTATAATCATATCCTGCATCTGTTTCTTTAGGGTCCCATAAGCAATCCGCTGAAACATCATCGTAAATAATAACCCTTTCAATCGATATTGATTTATCATTTAAATCAAAAGATGTTGATTCCTTTTCTTTTGCCTCATCCACAAGACCATTTAAAGTATCAGGAGCTTTTATTTTATAACCGGTATAGTAATCAAAAATAACTGGATACCACGCGCCGGCAGATACGTACCAATTAGTTGAAGAGTTATCAGATATAATCGATTCTGTTTTTCTCTGAAACTCGATATGATATGTAACCATTCCATCACTATCAGGTTCAGAAACTGTTATATTTTGAACATTTATTGAATTTTGACCTGTATTACTAATAAGTCCATCAGGAATTATTATATTTTCATATAAAGCATCTTCACTATTATAAAACACAAACGCAGGCATACCTGTTCCGGTATCATCCATTGTCCCCATTTTGAGACCATTCTCCTCAGCATACGGAACAGGAGCCGGTTCTTCGGTTGTTGGTTCCTCTGTTGTCGCTTCTTCCGTTATCTCTTCTGTCAGCTCTGATACAGCCTCTGTACTTACTTCTTCTGTATCTGTTTTATCTGATTCTGCATACTCTGTGGTTGCATCATCAGATGATTTTTCATTATCTCCCCTGCCCTTCAGAAGTGTTATAACCAGAATGGTTATAAAGGCAAGCACCAGAACACCGGCTACAATTCCCAGAATAAGCGGAAGTTTACTCTTCTTCTGAACCGGAGGCTGCTGATACATTCCCGGATTTCCGGATTGATTAAAAGGCTGATTAAATCCCGGCTGGTTCATCTGATTGGTCTGCATACCGGGCTGTGGTCTCTGATTCATCTGCTGTGGCTGCATTCCAGGCTGCGGTCTCTGATTCATCTGCTGTGGCTGCATTCCCGGCTGATTCTGATAAGGCTGCTGTGGCTGCCCTCCTGTCGTGCCGCTATACTGTATATCTATATGATTACCACAATATGGACAAAAGGGTCCTCTGGCCAGATCGGCAGATGTGATTTCGTTATTACAAACATTACATTTCATAAGCATCTCCTTTAATCTCAAGAATATGACATAAGTGTAAAAAAACAAAATCCGTTCCTGCTTGCAGGAAATCATTTGGACTCTTATATCATAATATTAAAATGATGTTATTTATTATACATTTCCATTATATCGTATCCGGAACGAATTTAGAAGAAAAGCCGTCAAAATAACAATTCTGTCAATTTCATGTCTATACAGTGCCAATACCGGAAATAATTACAATATTGTATTTGCTCATAATAATGTTTATAATGATAAGGAAAATAATCAAATTCGTTGATACTAATATCATAAAATCAGGTATAACAAATATTTGTACTAAACTGATAGAATCAAATTATCAAATGTTGTATAAGGATAAGGAATCATTTGAAAAGGTAATCAAAATGAAAAAATCAGCCAGATTAGTGGCTCTATGTACATCACGTATATATGATCCCCAGATACATGGATATATAGAAAAATTAAATGAGAGGCTTCGCACCGAAGGCTTCTCTCTTCTTGTGTTTGCTATCAATTCCGATATCTACTGGGAGGAGGACAGACTGGCAACAGAGAAATATATCTTTGATCTTATTCCATATAAATATCTTGAGGGCGTTATCATTATGGACGAAAAGATAAAGAGCCATAAGATAGCCAGTAGAATCATTTCCCATTCCTCAGAATATGATCTACCTGTAATAATCGCAGATGGAACCTATGACAATGCCTCCTGCATAACCTTTGAATACGAAAAGGGCTTTGAAAAGGTTGTCCGCCATGTCATTGAGGAGCATAAGGTAAGAAGACCGCATATGATTGCCGGTCAGCCGGATAATGAATTCTCCAATCGTCGTATAGATGTATATAAGCAGGTCCTTAAGGAGAATAATATCGAATATGATGACAGCATGCTGAGCTATGGATATTTCTGGTCAGATCCCTGCCGTATTGTTATGAGAGAGCTTCTCGACAGAGATACTCTTCCACAGGCTATCATCTGTGCTAATGATAATATGGCTATCACAGCAACGGAAATGCTTATAGAAGCAGGTTATAAAGTCCCTGAGGATGTAATAGTAACCGGCTTTGATGGTTATGATGAGGTTTACTTTACATCTCCAAAGATTACCACCTCTTCATGTGACATCATTCTTCTGGCAGATGCTTCAGCAGATTCCTTATTATATGAAATCAAAGAACATAAACATAAGAATTCAACTATAGTTCCTGTGTTCGTGCCAAATGAATCCTGTGGCTGCCCAAGCCTGCAGTTCCATCCTAAAATGTTAAATGACTGGTTCAAGGAAAGCTTTTCAAGAAATAATGATGATAACCGGGTGCTTCAGCAGATAACCTCTTCCATGCAGACCAGTAAAAACATCGGAGAGATGGTATCCTATCTCGAATCCTACAAAACCAAGAATTCACTGGTTGTAGTTGATAGAAAATGTCTGGAAAATGATAATAATTATTTTCTGAGAGATGATCTGGCAGGTCAGACCAAAGAATTTGTTCTTATATATGATACCGATCACGCCGGTGAATATAAACAGGATACATTTAAAATGCCGGAGCATACATCTGACTATTCTGAAGATGTACTAACCCCGGCACTGTATGACAGAATTATAGAGCTAACAAAGGATGGTTACCCTCTTCTGTTCAATACACTTTACTATATGGAGATTCCGTTTGGATTTATATGCTATTACTTCCGTAATTATTATATATCCAACTATACCAATACCATGACTGTAACCAACTCTGTCAGCACCGCAATAGGAGGTTTCATCAATCTCCAGTATCAAGAGACACTTAGAAGTAAGATGGATGAAATGTACTTCCATGATCCTCTTACAGGTCTTTATAACAGAATTGGTTTCCAGCGAATCTATGGAGAGTTCGTCCGACAGAAGAAATATTTTAATGAAAAAATAACTGTAATCATGTCTGATCTGGATGGACTTAAATATATAAATGATAATTATGGTCATGCTGAAGGTGATGTGGCTATCGAACAGGTAGCTAAAGCTCTGAAAAATGCTATTCTGGGCAAGAATCTATCCGTCAGATTCGGCGGAGATGAGCTGTTCTCCGTTATCCTTGGAGAATGTGATCCCGATGCCATAATCAGCAGGATAAATGCAAGTCTTGATGAATACAATAGGAGCAACGAGCGGCCATATGAGATCAGAACCAGTTGTGGTTATCTGACCTCTACCTTCGATGACAGCTTTGATATAACTCAGGCATTAAAGGAAGCCGATGAACAGATGTATATAATTAAAAGAGGGAGAAGAAAAACTATATCGTGACTATAACCTCTTCGCCAGGTTTTATGTCATGAACTCTCTCAAAGGCTGTAAGTACACTTCCCACCGGAATGACTGAGCCATATACATCCTTCCCATATCTATCATTACCATATAGATAATACCTATCCTCAGGTGACTTATATATCTGCACAACATAGTCAGATATTCTGTCACCTGTATTTTTTATGCTTACATTAAAATGCTTATCTGCAGCCTCTTTTAAAGGCTTATCTGTAGCTTCTATAAAATGCTTATCTATAGCTTCTGTATCTGATTTTATGGATTCGACATTCATTTCCATCAGCTTACATTCAAATTCCGAATAGCTAAGTCCATACCCAAATCTGTATAAAGGCTTATCAGTCATATAGATATAGGTCATGCCATTTCTTCTGATATCATAATCCTCAATATCCGCAAGCTGGGAATCGTTTCTGTACCAGGTCTGGCAGAGACGTCCGGCGGGACTGAGCCTGCCTGTTATTATATCCGAAAGTCCATTACCGAATTCTTCACTTCCAAAGGCACTCCAAAGTATAGCTCTTATCTGATCTGCCTTATCCTCCTCTTCTACAGCCACCGGAGCATTTGCCATAATTATTAATATTATATTATTAAAGCTTTCCCTAAGAAGTCTGAGGGAGGCTCTCTGAAATGGAGGAAGCTCTATAGAAGTCCTGTCTCTTTCCTCTTTACAGTTAACTATAGGATGAAGACCGGCACACATGATAATAGAAGTATCAGCTCCAAGACCATATTCATCAACCGACAGTCTTATAAGCTCCGGTACATCTGCTACTGTTTCAAAGGATGCCTTAACTGTACCATCAAAGTTGACAAACCCTTCTATTCTTGAATCCGTCCAGAAGGAAAGCGCATTTTCCTCATTAAAGCTTATAACCTCTCCCCTGTCATCTATCATCTGGAAAGCTTCATTTACAAACCAGCTAAAGGCTTCACCGGCGGCTATATAAAGCTTATAGTCCAGTACAGCCTCTTCAATGTTTACTACCTTGCTGTCAGGAGGTATCGTAGTCAGAAGAAGTCCGGTGGAAGTACTGCGAAGTGTAAACCTGCTGTCGTCCCAAAGCATTATCTCAAATATTTCTGCTTCCTCCCTGCCGACAGCGACAACCTCATTATTTTTTAATCCGGCATACATTTTAGCGTTCTCAGATGTGTTATCCTGCATTGTATCTGATGCTTCAGCAGCTCCCTGATCTTTCATATCCGAGCAGCAATCCCTGACAAATCTGTCATCCTTCAGTACTATCCTTACCTTAGGATATAATGGATTACCCGGACTGTTCATTCCTTCTTTAAATGTAACAAAATGACTTGATATTCCGCTATACCAGTCAAGCGGACAACGGTCATAGAAAGGACCAAAGGCAAATACAGATTCTTCTTCGTAGCCTTCAGTTATAAGAGGAAGCATGCCATCATTTTTCAGAAGAACAGTTCCCTCAGCAGCAGCTTTTCTGGAAAGTGCTCTTGAAGAAGGTGTATCAACCTTTGATATATTATATTCTGATATAGGAAATGCTTTAGACAGACCGTCTTCACCTATATCCTCATTCATCATTCCAAGAACAGAATAAACTGTAAGCTTGTTTATCAGAATACTATCTATAGCTTCTTCCTTCAGTGCGCCTGTACTCATAAGCTTTTTCATTGCTGCATCAAGAAACTCCGGCTTTTCCATAAACAGATCAATACCGGCGGTAAGTCCCTTTATAACAGCATCTGCCGCATCCTCGGCTTTTTTCTGATCCGTTACAGCATACCCAAGTGTAAAGGCATCTGATACGATATAAGTTACTCCCCAAGGTCTGAGAAGCTCATTTATTTCAGAACAAAAGGTAGATGGAACACCATTTACAAGGTTATAAGAGGTCATTACAGAAAGAGGCTTTGCATATTCGATTATCTCCTTAAATACTCTGATATAATAATCCTCTTTCAGATCAAGGGGCATACGGCTGTCAGACTTAAATCGGTTATACTCAACATTATTGGCATAGAAATGTTTAAGAGTAGCACCCGCTCTGACATAGGTTTCATCCTCTCCTGCCATACCGAGTATATACTCTCCTGCCATTCTCGAAGCCAGATGAGGATCCTCTCCATAGCCTTCTTCGTTACGTCCCCATCTTGGATCACGTTCCATATCGACTGTAGGAGCAAAGCCGCACAGAGTTCCATTCAGCCCTTCATTCATAAGACTTCTCATCTCTGTACCAACCACCTCGCCTATAGCATGCATCATCTCCTTATCAAAGGATGATGCCATTCCTACCGGGTTAGGAAAGATTGTGGTATTTACAGGTTCTCCCAGGTCGAAGCTCTGGTCATGTCTAGCCTGAACTCCATGTGCCGCTTCTCCATTAAATCCCAAATGCTCCAGACCGAATTTTTTAATCAGAGGCTTGCATCCGGCAATTATACCAAGCTTTTCTTCAAAGCTAAGACCTGCCACAAATTCTGCAGCTCTCTGTTTATGATAATTCATATCTCTTTTCATAAAATACCCCCATAATACCTTCAAAAGTATAAGGCCAAAGACTAACCTCTGGCCTTATTAATTCTTTTTTTATTATTCCTTTACAATAATCCTACATCAATACTCTCTATACGCTCCACTACCATCTACCCAGTATCCATCTACATATTGATTGGTAGCAAGATAACCATCTGCATGGAAGTAATACCATACACCGTCAATCTTCTGCCATTTTGCCTGTGGCAACCATCCAAGCGTATCCTGATACCACCAGCCTCTTTGATCATAATGCCATGAGCCCTGACCACCGTAGGTACATGAACCGTCTGAGTCGCACCACCATCCATCGATCCACTGATCAGAAACCATATATCCAGAAGAATCGAAATAGTACCAGATGCCATTGATCTTCTGCCACATGCTTACCGGGTACCAGCCAAGAGTATCTTCTACCCACCAGCCTTTGGAATTCTTCTTCCATGAAAGCGTACCGCTGTAGTTCTGTCTTCCGTACTGATCGTACCACTTACCATCCCGCCATTCATTCAAATAACTGGAATCCTTTTCACCGGAACCGGCATCATCCGCCTTAACAGAAAAGCTGACTGTCGTGTAAACGCCATTTGCGGTATCAGTGACAAGCACAGAAGCATCCGCAGGTGAAATACCCTTTACGAGGCCATTTGCGTCAACCTCGACAACACCCGGAGTAAGTGAAGTGTACTCATAAACAGCATTTGTCACCGGCTGAGAATCACTACGCTTCGTAGTTGGTGTGATCTGCATCGTCTCACCAACCTTCATTGTAGTATTCGGAATAGAAGCTTCTACCGTATATGTAACCGGTGTGGTCAGTACAGCATGCTTAGCAATACCACCGCCACCATCTAAAATGTAATAATTCTCGTACTCCTCATAACCACTCTCTGTAGTTTCATTAGTATAATTCTTATCTATAATCTTAAATAAACCGGCCTTACCACCTTCCGGAGTAGAAATAGTAACCGGACTAACTAATTCAATTCTCTGAGAACCACCTGCCCCAGACTTAAGAGCCGCCTCAGTTCCACTCAGATCAGCATATACACCCGATCCATGTCCCGTATATTCCGCATAGAACGTAGAAGCAAATACACCATAGCTGGCTCCGCTGGCCTTAAGGCTTCCTCCATACAGGAATACTCCGTTATCAGAGCCGTATGTACAAACACCATATCCCGGATTCTTAATGAGCGGTCCGCTGGCATTCAAAATATTATCACCATCAACTCCCGAAGTGATGACATTTCCGTTATAAATACTTACATAATGAGCAAATATACCACAACCAGGCTGAAAATCCTTACCACCAAAATCATTAGCCCGATAGTATCCAGTTCCAGTAGCCGTAACCGTACCCGTAGTATCAATATTAAGACTTCCATTATGAATAACGATGCCGTATCCGCCTCCGATGGAATTAAGAGAAGCCTTCTCCTCGATCGAGATACTTGGTGAACCACCTACAGTACTGTAAGCATCAACTCCCTCTGTTACTGTAAGTGTATGGTCTCCCTTAAGTATAAGTTCCACACCATCCCTTATCTCGAGTGACCTGATAGTCAGATCCTGATTCATGATGATCGTAAGTGTATATTTCAGATCAGAAGCATCAGCATAATAATCAAATCCACCGAGAATATCCGAAGCATAATATGTTCTTGATTCAAGCCGAACTGTATTACCCTTATTACTCACATCAGAAGAATTATCATCGCCTTCCGCAAATGCATTCATTGCCGGAAAAAGAACACAAGATATCACAGCAAAAAGAAATGCAACAACGAAAGACCACTTGTCTCTTCTAAAAGCATTAATAGTCTTCATTATCGTCCCCCTCCTTGAAATAAATTTACTTAGTGTCTGCTGATTAAGTCACTGCTGGGCATAACCAGCAGATATTAAATAAGCCCCTGCTGTTTATTATTCAGCTAAGCCTCCCCAGCAGCCTGCTGAAATATTCAGGCAGTTCACTCCTGAACTCTATATATTCCTTGGTTCTAGGATGAACAAAACCAAGAGTACCGGCATGAAGCATCTGACCTTTAAGATTATATGGACAGGATTTGGGACCATATACAGGGTCTCCCAGAAGCGGATGATTGATACTTGTAAGATGAACCCTTATCTGATGTGTTCTGCCTGTTTCCAGCTTACATCTTACAAATGCCATATTATCCTTCAGATTGTTCATAAGATAGATATGAGTTACTGCTCTTCTTCCATCCGCATCAATAGCCATCTTCTTTCTGTCAGTCTTTGCTCTTGCGATAGGCTTATTTACAGTTTCGGTATATAGCTCAGGTATCTCCACCTTCTCAGACTCATTCAGTATTACTATTTCTTCTGCTTCTTCTGCCCTGTTCATCCTGGATGTATCAAAATGATTATAAACCACAGCACTATATACTCTGTTTATACTATGCTCTGCAAACTGCTCTGCCAGACTCTGATGAGCCAGATTAGTTTTGCATACAACAAGAAGACCGCTGGTATCCTTATCAATTCTATGGACTATCCCCGGTCTTACAGCTCCGTTTATGGATGATAAACTGTCCCCGCAGTGATACATCAAAGCATTTACAAGAGTGCCTGTATAATTGCCCGGAGCAGGATGAACAACCATGCCCTGAGGCTTATTGATGATTATTATATCATCATCCTCGAAAACTATATCCAGAGGTATATTCTCAGCTTCAATACTAAGTTTTTCCGGCTCAGGAAGTGTAACCTCTACCTCGTCTCCCTCGGAAATGATATAGGAGGGCTTTAGTTTTTTAACAGGATTATCTCTTATTATCCTAACACGGTCACTCTCGATAAGCTTTTTTACATAGGAGCGGGATACCTCCTCCAGCTCCTCTGAAATATATTTATCCAGCCTGTCACCACAGTCACTTCTGTCAGGTGTCAGCTTAATAATCTGCTCTGACATAATAAACCTCAAACATTATTAGAAATTGCCGCCGTTCCAGCCCCAGTCTCTGGTACTTCGATACTCAACATAGATGCTATCGGCAGGTATTCCCAGCTCTTCGCCAAATATCTCACATATCTTCGCTGTCATCTCATCTGCATTTGGAGAATTGGAGCCTCCGAACACATCAACCGAAACATAGGCTCCCTTTTCCAGCTTCTTACCGCCAAGATACAGCGTATATTCATCATCAAATCCAACCATTACATAGGTTTCTGATTTGCCGATAATAGAAGCCGCCTGACCAAGCTTTGCTTTAAGTGTCTCCTTTTTTGCATCACTAACCTTAAGTGTAATCTTAGAATCAATAAATGGCATATTACTTTCCTTTCTATATCTTATTTATTCTTTTTTATTCTTCTTTATTCTTATATTATATTGATATGTGATTTTTAATTGCTACTCATTCACAATATGAACATCCACCTTATTATAAGGTATCTCTATATCTGCATTCCTAAAGTCTGTTAAAAGCTTCTCATTAATACTTCTTTTTACAGCATTATAATCACCTACAGACACCATAACTATTGAACCCAGCATTACTCCACTGTCCTGAAATTCATCAACAAAAACAGATACATTCTCACCGGCAAGCCCGGGTTCGCTACTGATAACTTCAGACATTATCCCCTTCGCCTTTTCAATATCGGTATCATAAGCAACCGGTATCTTAACAAATAATGCTCTCCTGGTATTTCCGCTTTTATTTACTACTGCATTATTGGTGAGCTGGGAATTAGGTACCATAATGATCTCATTGTTAACGGTTCTGATTGTAGTATAATACATTTCTATCAGCTCTACCATTCCTTCAATATTGGAAGAAGCAACAACGATATAGTCGCCTATTTTGAACGGTCTCAGAATAAGCAGCAGAACACCACCTGCAAAGTTTGAAAGCGCCCCCTGCATTGCAAGGGATATACCCACACCTGCTGATGCAATAAGCGCTGCGATAGAGGCTGCCTCTACCAGATGCAGCTTTGTAATGATGGTAATAAATGTGAGTATCAGTATAAAATATCTCACAAAATTCAGCACAAAATGAGTGACCATTTTATCCAGTCCTCTTTTATCCATTCTCTGCTGAATGCTGTTTATGATATATTTAAGAATAGTTCTGACTATAATAAATGCTACTATAGCAATGATTATCTTGATAAGATAATCCATTCCAACAGAACCCTTATTCTGAATCCATTTTATTATATCTTCAGGTTTCATAACCTATACTCCATTTAGTATTAAAACTTCGCCAGTACAGCCTTGATATATTCCCATGTTCTGCTGACACTGGATATACTCAATCTTTCTTTAGGTGTATGAATATCATAGATGTCCGGACCGAAGGAAACAGCATCAAGTCCTTCCAGTGCGTCTGAAAAGATTCCGCACTCCAGTCCTGCATGTATAGCCTCAACTATCATATCCTTACCGGACATTTCCTTATAAACAGGAAGCATTATATCCCTTACCTTGGAATCCTTAACATATTCCCACGCAGGATATTCTCCTTCTATTTTGAAAGAAGCACCTAGAGATCTGGCTATCATTTCCAGCTCTTCAAGAAGAGCTTTTTTCTCGTCACTGACACTGCTTCGGACACTGTAAATAAGCTTTATTTCATTATCAGTAGTCTCTATGATTCCAAGATTAAGAGATGTCTGAACCAGTCCCTCTATATCTTCACTATACTGTGTAACTCCGTAAGGCAGCTTTCCATATGCCATGATAAAGCCAAGATTCTGTAATTCATCAAGCGGATACAGCTCTGTTTTTGTTGAAGCAGTGATTCCAAGTTTCATATCCGGATCGAAATCAGCATAGTCTTCCCTTATTTTAGAGAATATACCGGAAAGATTTGGCTCCAGCTCATCATATCTGTCTGTGATAATATCAGCTTCAGCTTTAACCGGAATAGCATTATCCTTGAGACCGCCATTGATACTGATAAGCTTCATGCTGTCATCCATAAGCAGCAGCTCTGAGAGAAGCTTACCCATAATAATATCAGCATTCGCCCTTCCCTTATCTATCTCAGTACCTGAATGACCGCCTGTAAGACCACTTACAGTAAGATGAAATCTTTTACCCTTAGCACCTCTTCTGAGAATGGGAACTCTTATTTCTGCAGTAGCTCCACCGGCACAGGACACCAGCAGATGTCCCTCCTCCTCTGAATCAATATTCAGAAGCTTCCTGCCCTTTAATAAGGACATATCCAGTGCAGTGGCACCAAGCATACCTATCTCTTCATCAACCGTAAATACGCATTCCAGATTAGGATGTATGATATCATCACTATCTAATATGGCAAGCATATATGCTACAGCTATACCGTCATCGCCTCCAAGCGTTGTACCATCTGCACTTACCAGATCACCTTGAACCTCGAGTCTGAGTCCTTCAAGCTCAAAATCTATATCACAGTCCTCTTCCTTCTCGCAGACCATATCAAGATGCCCCTGTAATATTACTGTATCCTCAGAAGCTCCGGTTGAAGGCTTATATATGATAACATTATTATATTCATCCTGAACATATCTAAACCCATGTCTTTTGGCAAATGCCACAACATAGTCACTTATCAGCTTAGTGTTCCTGGAACCATGCGGAATACTGCATATATCTTCAAAATAATAAAAAACCTTTTCCGGCTGCAAGCCTTCTAAAACGCTCATGATGTTATCTCCTGCCATCTCATTATAATATATCATAGGTCATATTTTTTTAAGCTCTCC
The DNA here is from genome assembly GCA_002391105.1 of Lachnospiraceae bacterium UBA4381. Lineage (GTDB taxonomy): Bacteria > Bacillota > Clostridia > Lachnospirales > Lachnospiraceae > Eubacterium_Q. The sequence goes on from DGRT01000062.1 coordinate 26,129, forward strand.
TCCAGCTTATTTATATAATCGAAGTTCCTCTTGGCACTTCCGGATAGAGAACTATATTTTCTTTCAAATTCTATATTCCTCTTTGCCTGCTGAAAATCCATCTCAGCAAGAGCAGCCTGAACTGCAATATAGGATTCATCCTTTTCAAACAGAGTCTTGATATAACGCTTACCATCCAGCTCACCGAGCATCTTCTTGAATCTTATATCCTCTCTGTCAAAATTCATGGTACCGCTGAGAAGTGATCCCAGATCCCTGCTTGGAAGTATGTCTATGATCTCTGCATCTTTATAAAGCTGTGCATCTCTAATGCCGGAGGTCTGAGTAAGTTCAATGACTATGAATCTTCTGATACCCATATCGTAAAGAGGTCTGATAGGTACATTATCCTTTACACCGCCGTCAACATAGAGACTTCCCTCTACCCTTACAGGACTATAGATAACCGGAAGCGCTGTAGTGGCAAGAATAGCACTTTTAATATATGAAGAAGACTTATTATTAAGCTTCATATATTCGGCTGTATAATTCTGATATGTATAGTCAGTTGAGCCTGATGTAATAAGTGTAAGCTCTGCTTCTGTTATCTGTTCTGAGGAAACAACTCCCGGAGGACATTTGGCACATGTAACAAATACAGGCATCGCTTTGCTGGTTACATTATCTAGAGAAGCTGCATTATAATCAACTGATTGAGTAGATAAGGCATCTGAAGCAATCTCAGAGTAATCCATTGCAGGAGTTTCCACAACCTCTCTAAAATCATGAATACCCGTAGGAACTTCCATAAATTCATTTGTAGCTACTGAACCAACGCCTGAACTCATAATACTTTCAATAGTTTTCTGTTCTGATGAAGTTTCACCAAACAGACTATAATCAAGATATTTATCTATCAGCTTCTCAGTTGCTTTTCTGGAGAAATGACTGTCTCCAACCTGAAGACTGGCAGTATCTATATTAAAGAATACACCATAATCTATCTCCTCCCAGGCTTTTTCCATCTGTTCTATAGAATGTATTACGCTGTCCTCAGCTACACCATCAGCAAAAAGACATGCATTAACTCCACCTATGGAGCTGCCGGAAACAGCAACAACATCATCCAGATAACCTGCCTCAGCAAGTGAACGAAGTATTCCTACCTGATATATTCCCTTGCCTCCACCCCCTGCAAGCACGAGACCTGTACCATCCATAATGTACCTCCTCTAATTATAAGCCTAAATACTACTCCTCTATTTTTCCAGATACTTCTTATTCTTGATAAAATCAAGTATATCAAAGCTGGTTTCTGAATCTGTAAGGAATATAGTTCCTACATCCTCTCCCTGCATTAGTCTATGAATGATCTCCATATCTGTTGATTCAACTATTACAGTATCAGCACCTGAATGTGTTGCTATCTGTGCAGCCGCAATCTTGGTGTACATACCACCGGTTCCAAATCTGGTCACAGTTCCTTTTGCCATATCCTTAAGAGAATCATCTATTTTATCTATAACAGAGATTCTTTTTGCTTTTGGATTCTTTCTGGGATCGTCTGTATAGAAACCATCTATATCGGTAAGCAGCACCAGCAGATCAGCTCCGATAAGAGTTGAAACAATTGCAGAAAGCGTATCATTATCACCAAATTCAATCTCTTCAGTAGCAACTGTATCATTTTCATTTACAATCGGAATGATGTCGAGATCCAGAAGCTGTTTCAGAGTATTCTCAGCATTTTTTCTTCTTTCATCTGAAGTGATTACATCAAAGGTAAGAAGAACCTGGGCGGCTTTATGATTATATTCCATAAAAAGCTTCTGATACAGCATCATAAGCTCTCCCTGACCAAGTGCCGCACACGCCTGAATCATGGAAAGAACCTCAGGTCTTTTAGCAAGACCAAGGATCTTACGTCCAACGGATATAGCACCGGAAGAAACCAGTACCACATCCTTGCCCTGATTCTTGATATCACTGATGATACGTATCATCTTTTCAACCTTGACCAGATCAAGCTCTCCGGTCTCCTGATGAACCAGTGATGAAGATCCTACTTTAATAACTATACGTTTCTTGTCCTTAAGATTTTCTCTAACGTTCATAAATTTTTCCTCATTAAACTATATAAACTATAATATAACTATAAGTATTTGACAGTCTCAAATGCTTTATAGCTTTCTACTATATCATCTATCAGATATTCTGATAACCTTTCGGCACATTTGATACCATCAGCCGCTGCAGAGGTTATACCTCCCGCAAATCCGGCTCCCTCTCCTATGGGGTATATACCGGGATGATTAACAGCAGACATATCCTTATTTCTTTCTATCCTTACAGGAGAGCTGGTTCTGGACTCAACTGCTGTAATAATTGTATCCGGATCATCGTAGCCCGCCAGTCTCTTTCCAAAGTAGCTGAAAGCCTCTAGAATCGATTTCAGGATATAATCAGGGAAAATATTAGCCATGTTGCCAAAATGCCAGATTCCTTTTATTTCAGGGGTTATAGAACCTGTCTCAGTTGACACTCTCCCTTCTGCCAGATCTCCCAGAAGCTGGAGCGGAATACCTCCCTTTCCTTCCACGTAAGCCTTTTTTTCAAGATTAAGCTGATAGTCAAGCCCTGCTATTACAGCTTCTTTATTATTATCAGCTCCGCTATTATTACAGGACTTAGTCCAGTCAGAGGGATTAACTCCAACAACTATAGCAGAGTTCGCATTTTTACCATTTCTTCCACTATAGCTCATGCCATTAATAACAGTTGCACCTTCTTCCGTAGAAGAATTGACTACATATCCACCGGGGCACATACAAAATGAGAAAACACTTCTGTCATCGCCTGTATGATAAACCAGCTTATAATCCGCAGCGGGAAGCTGCTTATATTTATCTCTGTAGCCCCTGCCATACATAGCTTCATTGATGGTTTCCTGCAAATGCTCAACTCTGACACCAACAGCAAAGGCTTTGGGGGACATAGCATAGTCTCTATCCAGCAGCATCCTGTAGGTATCCCTGGCACTATGTCCTATAGCAAGAATAACAGTATGTGTTTTTATTTTATAGATATTTCCATCTGCTTTTCTGACTGATATTTCATACAAAGGAAGCTCGGATTCATATCCAAAAGTATTAATATGATCAATCTGGTCAGCCTCGTAATCAATATCGATAAGTGTATTCTGAAATCTGACCTCTCCACCATATTTTTCTATATCCTTCCTCATATTACGAAGTATATTCATAAGTACGTCCGTACCAATATGAGGCTTGGCTTTATATAAAACTTCGGCGGGAGCTCCGTAACGCACGAAGGTCCTCAGAACCTCCTGGAAATACCCTTCCTTGTCCTTGTTCCCGGTATTTAGCTTTCCATCTGAAAATGTACCGGCACCTCCTTCACCAAAACAGACATTTGACTCCGGATCAAGTACACCTTCTTCCCAGAACTTCTCTATATCAGCCTTTCTTTCCTCAACCGCTTTCCCCCGTTCCAGTATAATCGGGGAAAACCCTGCCTCAGCAAGCTTAACACCGGCAAAATAACCGGCAGGACCGGAACCAACGATTATGGGTCTATATTCCGGAGCATCCTCAAGAAAGGCTCTGATTTCCATATTAAGAATATGAGGAAAATTATATTTGAAGGGTTTAGTTAACATAATATCTTTATTGTTGACCAAACTTATTATTTTATTTTCTTCATTTCTGTTTACCGGTTTTCTATTATCCCTGGTTAGTTCAACACCAACATTAAGCAGGTAAAATATCCTGTCATGATTTCTGCTGTCGAGGGACTCTTTAAGAATCTCATATCTAAGAATATCAATATTTTTCATCCGTCCTTTATCAAGACGAAGCTCTCTCTTTATAGCATTAGTCACATCTCTATCCGTATATCCCGGACTAAGCTTTATATTTCTAATTGAAATCATATCATCACCTTACCGATACGCCTGCAAGATATCCGGTTACAAAGGCATAGGTCAGATTGTAGCCACCGCATTTACCTATAACATCCGTAACCTCACCTGTTGCGTACAGTCTCTTACCGAGGCATTTATCCGAAGCAATATGCATAGTTGAGGGATCTATGACATTAGTAATGATTCCTCCGACACTTGCCTGTGAACTGTCAAATCTGGACTTGCTTCTGACACCCAGCCTCCATTCGGTCATCATCTGATATATGCCCCTGATTCCGGTTTCTGTTACATCTCTGAGACAGAGCTTAAGATCCGAACCATAGAAGCATTTGATCATATATACACCGAGCTTATCATTTACATACCCGTTCAAAAATGCATCCAGTCTCTTACCCGGATAAAGCTTTTTAACTCTCTGAAAATGCTCCACCATTTCTTCTTCGGTAAGTCTGGGCAGCAGATTGATGCTCACATCTGTTCCCGGCTGCATATAGTATGACAGGTTAAAGGTAACAATTCCGCTAAGAGTATTTTCAGTAAACTGAAGTTCTCCTACTTCGCTGTATTTGCCGACACTGAGTCTTGCTCTGGTTCTGACACCTGCGAGCATAGAGATATCCTCATTTACCATAACCGGGCATAAACCACTCTGGAAATCCCTTACAGGAACTCTGAGTGACTCAAGAAGTCCTTCCATAGTATCTCTGTCAACAGCTCCCGTTTTAGGCTGTGAAAGACCGCCTGTGGCAAGAATGATATTTCTGGCAAATATACTATATGCCCCTTCATCATTCGCAAGATTTATCTTATATATCTCCAGATCATCAGGAATCCTGGACTGATTCATATCAAAGCTGTCCATATAGTCTGACATATTGATAAGCTCTACATCTGTAGCATAGAATCTCTGAAAGAATCCTACTCCCAGATAGCTGGCAGCATCCATCAGAGTCCAGACTACTGAGGAAGCCTGAAAGCTGGCAGGATAGATATATCCGTCCCGGCTTACGGTTCTGAGACCAAGGTTATCAAAATAATTGGTAACAAAGGTACGCTGTCTATGGTTGGTCTTTCTGTAAATAGCATCATATACCTGATCTACAAATTCGTTACCATAGTACGAGTCCTCCTCCCAGGTATCATTTGACATATTACATCTGCCACTGCCTGTTGAATACAGCTTCATTCCGGGCTTTTTATTTTTATCCACAACTA
>DGRT01000001.1 GCA_002391105.1 Lachnospiraceae bacterium UBA4381
GGCCTTGATAAGCTTGATTGCAGCGTAGCAATGATGCAGAATGTAAAGTCTGAAAAGATGGGAAAGAAGGATATCATTAAGATAGATAAGGATGAATATGATATCAATCTGGACGTGATCGGCTACATAGATCCGGGCGTAACAGTCAGCATTATCAAGGATGGAGTTACCATAGAGAAGAAAAAGGTCGCACTTCCAAAGCAGCTCATCAATATACAGAAATGTAAGAATCCACGCTGCATAACAGCAATAGAACCAAATATTCCTCATATCTTCAACCTGACAGATGAGAAGAGAAGGATATATAGATGCATATATTGTGAAGACAGTGCCCGGTCATAAAAGCACGAACAAAGTGAGTGCTTTTATGACCGAGCATCCGAGCGAAGCGAGGACATGTTCTGCGAAGCAGAACCAGCAATCGCGCCAGCGATTGCTGCAAATATGCGAAGCATATTTGATGCGGACAGTGCCCGGTCGTAGAGGTGCAGACGAAGCAAGTGTTACTAAGACCGAGCATCCGAGCGAAGCGAGGACATGTGAGTTTTATTAAGGAGTTTCGTATGATTAAAGCAAGTAATCTTTCGATGGTCTATGGGAAGGATTTCAAAGCGGTTGACAATCTGTCCTTTGAGATAAAGCCCGGCGAGATAGTTGGATTTGCCGGACCTAACGGGGCAGGCAAGACAACAGCTATAAAAATGCTTACAGGAATATTGAAGCCTACAGAGGGAAGTGCGGTAATTAACGGATTTGATATAGTAAAGGAGCCGATCAAAGCCAAGGAAAGCTTTGCTTATGTGGCGGATAATCCGGATATACTGCTTCAGCTCACGGGCATAGAGTATATTAATTATATAGCAAATCTTTACAGAGTTCCTATGGAATCCAGAGAAGCCAGAATAAATGAGCTGGCTGACAGATTCGAGATCAGGCAGTCACTGGGGCGTCCTATGAGAGAATACTCTCATGGTATGAGACAGAAGACTATGGTCATAGCTGCACTTATACACAATCCTCCGGCTTGGATACTGGATGAACCCATGACCGGTCTTGATCCTACTGCGGCTTATGAGCTTAAGCAGATGATGAAGGAGCATGCGGAGAAGGGAAATGCAGTTCTGTTCTCAACTCATGTTCTTGAGGTGGCAGAGAAGCTGTGCGACAGAATCATGATAATCAGTCATGGAAAGAGTCTCTATCAGGGAACAGTAGAAGGCCTGGAGGAACAGCATCCGGGTAAGGATCTGGAGGAAATCTTTATCTCTATGGTAGGTGGAAGCTGTTAAGTTGTTAAATAGTTGTATTAAAGGTGTACTATATGAAGGATACAGGAATCAGATCTCTTGCTACGATTCTTAGCAAGAATTCGGAGATGAAGCTGCCTGAGAAAACGGGTTATAAGGTGCTTGCTCTTATAGCAGTACTGGGAATAATGATACCATGTACTGCCATAGTGGGATTCATTAGCTATGTAATGACAGAAGCTCTTCTGGAGGCGGGAAGTCCCGGCGGAGGGATGCTTTTTGAGATGCAGATACTTTCGGCTTTTTCCATGGTATTCGGAATAATGGTCATATTCAGTGTTCTGTTTTTTTCTTCTGACAGAGAGCATTTTGTAACACTTCCTATACCTGCTCATCATCTGATGATGGCAAAGTTTATCTATGCCTACTTTGCGGAAAGTGTTATGGAATTTCTTATACTGGTAGCTGTATTTGTAGGTTATTTCCTCGCAATAGGAAAAAATGTTGGAATCGGCGCTGCCCTGCATCCTGTATCGCTTATAGCTTCTGTGCTTGGCGTGGCGCTTATACCACTGATACCGATGATATACTGTGCAGTATTTAGTCTTATACTTATGGCTGCTCTGAGAGGAGTAAAGAATATCGGTATATTTTACAGAACCTCTACTATATTTTTGCTGATATTTGCCGGGCTTTTCATATATTCTCTGAGAGGAATCGGAGAGGTAAATATGGAAAACTATGTGGAGTCACTGGGAAGCGGGGATAATTCCTTCCTAAAGACGCTGAATGTTATATTTTTCCCGGTTCCGTGGCTTTCGGAGGCAATAAGCAGAGGAAGTATCCTGTATCTGCTTCTGTATATTATCGGAAATGCTGCGCTTATAGCTGTGCTTTATTTTCTGGGTAAGCTTTTGTATCAGGAAGGACTCTATACCGCGGCTTCGCTGGGTTCCTCCAAGAAGGCGGACATCAGGGCGAAAGATATAACTGAGGTTTCACAGTTCAGAGCCAGTCTTATGAAAGAGATGAAGGTTATTCTGAGAACCAAAGCATTTTCCGGAAACTGTGCATATATCAATATACTCTGGCCGGCGGGTATATGGGCGCTGTTCCATTTTACTAAGGATAAGGGCGGCATGGCGGCATTTATAGAAATGTATAAAACAGGACATGCCAGAGCGGATATGATACTTCTTATGGCGGTTGTCGGCGTGGCTTTTATAGCTACAGCGCTTAATTCTCTGGCATCTACAGCATTTACCAGAGAAGGACAGCACTTGAGTCTTATAAAGTTTATACCTGTTCCCTATGAGACACAGCTGCTTGCCAAGGCGGTCCTGAGCTTTATATTTACTTATCCGGCGCTGCTTGCAACAGATATTATAGTCTGTATATATATGGGCGTGCCGTTTTACATGGGAGTATTCTATGCACTAGTTATGTTTATGGCGCACGTAATCGGAATAGTTATCGGCATTATGATGGACAGCTCGGCGCCTTATATCGACTGGGATGATGAATATAGTGCCCTCAGAGGAAATCTGAATACGTTCTTCAATATGGCTGTGATGATGGTGATATCTGTAGTCATCATCGGAATAGGGCTTCTGCTGTATGAACTGCTGAAGCTTCCTATTGTAGCCTTCTATATGGTGCTGTTTATTATACTTGCAGGGGCTATGATAAGGCTGTTAATGGTAGGAAAAGTAAAGATTATTGAGAATATGGAAAAAATGTAACACTTTTGTAACATTTCCACTTTACAAATCATATCTTTATGATATAATGTTATAGGCTTGGTGGATTACGTAAACTAAATGAAAGTGTTATGTTAACTCAGTGGACTGCATTAACAGTAAGATTATGTATTCTGTGATTATCCTTTGATATGAATATCGGAATTGATATGTATCTTCGGATAATCGGGTCGAGCTGTAGGAAACTATAAATGTAGTAAGGAAGAATTAAGTTGAGTAAGAATGACGAACAATATGTCATAAGGGGCGGCCGTTCCCTGGAGGGAGAGGTCGTTATAGCAGGAGCAAAGAACGCTGCACTTGGAATACTTGCTGCTGCAGTTATGACAGATGATAAGGTTACAATTGAAAATGTTCCCTATGTATCCGATACAAGAACTCTTCTTAAGGCAATAGAGAATATCGGAGCAACGGTTGAATATAAAGATAAACATACAGTTGTTATATGCGGAAAAGGGATCAGAGAGGGACAGCCTGTAGATGATGAGTACATCAGAAGGATAAGGGCTTCCTACTATCTTATAGGAGCTCTTCTGGGCAAGCATCGTTATGCGAATGTTGCTCTTCCGGGAGGCTGTGATATCGGTTCACGTCCTATCGATCTGCATATAAAGGGATTCGAGAAGCTGGGTGCCAGAACCGAGATAGTTCCGGGAGGTAGTATTATAGCAGAGGCAGATGAGCTGCATGGTGCTCATATCTATCTTGATACAGTTTCTGTTGGTGCTACTATCAATATCATGCTTGCTGCATCACTAAGTCCCGGTAAAACAACTATTGAAAATGCAGCCAAGGAGCCGCATATCGTTGATGTGGCAAACTTCCTGAATACAATGGGTGCCAATATAAAGGGTGCAGGTACTGATGTTATCAGAGTCCGTGGTGTAGAGAAGCTTCATGGCGCTGAGTATTCCATAATACCTGACCAGATAGAGGCAGGTACATTTATGGCTATGACAGTAGCTACACGTGGAAATGTACTTATAAAGAATGTTATTCCTAAGCATTTGGAGGCTATTTCTTCAAAGCTTGTGGAAATGGGAGCCCACGTGATTGAATATGATGATTCTGTAAGAGTTATGGCAGATGGTGTTCTTAGATCTACACAGATCAAGACTCTTCCATATCCCGGTTTCCCTACAGATATGCAGGCGCAGATGGCAACAGTCCTTGCTCTTGCTGATGGAACCAGTATCGTTACAGAGAGTATATTTGAGAATCGTTTCAGATACGTAGCCGAGCTTGCCCGTATGGGAGCGAAGATAAGAGTGGAAGGTAATTCTGCAATTATTACAGGCGTTAAGAGATATACAGGTGCTATGCTTCGTGCATCAGATCTTAGAGCCGGCGCTGCGCTTGTTATAGCTGCACTTTCAGCGGAGGGTGTCAGCACTATAGAGGATATCCAGTACATCCTGCGTGGATATGAGGATTTTGATGAGAAGATAAGAGGTCTTGGTGGCAAGATGCTTATGGTTACAGGAGAGAAAGAGCTTCAGAAAGCAAAGCTTGAGCTTGCCAGCAGTACAGACTGATTACATATATGTACTATTTATTCATATTTACCTGCTCAGAAGCAGAGTGATCTGATTAAATGAGATATTTAAAATGTTATCTAGGACCGGCTGGTGCCGGTCTTATTTAATTCTCTTTAGGGGTTGCGGGGTTGCTTTTGGTTTGGTACAATATTCTATTATGTCTTAAGTTGGAGGAGAGTAAAGATGGCAAAAAGACCGTATTATATTACAACTGCAATTGCTTATGCTTCAGGTAAGCCTCATATAGGTAATACCTATGAGATCGTGCTTGCAGACAGTATCGCAAGATATAAGAGGTTCATAGGATATGATGTAAGATTTCAGACCGGAACTGATGAGCATGGACAGAAGATTGAGACTAAAGCTTTTGAATCACTTAATACTCCGAAGGAGTTCGTGGATGAGAAGGCTGCAGAGATAAAGAGAATCTGGGATCTGATGAATACATCCTATGATAAGTTTATCAGAACAACAGATGAGTATCACGAGAAGCAGATACAGAAGATATTCAAGAAGCTTTATGATCAGGGGGATATTTATAAGGGCTCTTATGAGGGGCTTTATTGTACTCCGTGTGAATCCTTCTGGACAAAGTCTCAGCTTGTAGATGGCTGCTGTCCTGACTGTGGACGTCCGGTTAAGGAGGCTTCAGAAGAAGCATATTTCTTCAAGATGAGTAAGTATGCTCCTAAGCTTATTAAGTATATTGAAGATCATCCTGAGTTTATTCAGCCGGAGGCTCGTAAGAATGAGATGGTAAATACCTTCCTGAAGCCGGGTCTCCAGGATCTCTGTGTATCAAGAACATCCTTTAAGTGGGGTATTCCGGTTGATTTTGATGAGAAGCATGTTGTCTATGTATGGATAGATGCTCTTTCAAACTATATCACTGGTCTTGGCTATGATGTTGACGGTAATAGTGATCCGATGTTTGATAAGTACTGGCCTGCAGATCTTCATCTGATTGGTAAGGATATCCTCAGATTCCATACCATTTACTGGCCTATCATGCTGATGGCTCTGGGACTTCCGCTTCCTAAGCAGGTATTTGGACATCCATGGCTTATCCAGTCTGATGGCAAAATGAGTAAATCCCGTGGTAATGTACTCTATGCAGATGATATGGTTGATCTGTTTGGTGTAGATGCAGTTAGATATTTCCTTCTACATGAGATGCCGTTTGAGAATGATGGAGTAGTTTCCTGGGAGCTTCTGATAGAGAGAGTCAATTCGGATCTTGCAAATGTTCTGGGTAATCTTGTTAACAGAACTATTTCCATGGTCAATAAATATTTTGACGGTGTAGTTACAAATACAGGTGTATCTGATGAATATGATGATGACCTGAAGAGAGTTGTAACAGATACAAGACTCAGAGTTAATATCTGTATGGATAAGCTTCGTGTGGCTGATGCTATAACAGAGATATGGAATATATTTAAGAGATGCAATAAGTATATAGATGAGACTATGCCCTGGGCACTTGCAAAGGATGAGACTAAGAGGGACAGACTCAGTACAGTTCTCTATAATCTGGTAGAGGGTATTACAGTCGGTGCTTCACTGCTTGAGCCTTTCATGCCTGAGACCTCAGCTAAGATTCTTGCGCAGTTAAATGTACCAAAAAGGTCAGTTACAGAGGTTGGACAGTTTGGTCTCTATCCATCGGGTAACAAGGTAACAGAGAATCCTGAGATACTTTTCGCAAGAATAGACACTGAAGCAATGCTTGCTGAGATAGAGAAGAGATTCCCTTCAAAGGAAGTAGAGCTTGAGAAGGAAAAGGAGCTTGAGAAGGAGAAGAAGAAGGAAGAGGCAAGAAAGGAAGCTAACCGCAAGGAGCCTACATCAGTCGAGGCTGTGCGTAAGGCTCTGCTTACGATAGATGAGTTTGACAAGATGCAGCTTCAGATAGGTGAGATTCTCTCCTGCGAAGAGGTACCTAAGTCCAAGAAGCTGCTTTGCTCTCAGGTTCAGGTGGCTGGCAGAGTGCTTCAGATTGTTTCCGGAATTAAGAATTATTACAGTCCGGAGGATATGGTTGGTAAGAAGGTTGTAGTTATCACGAATCTTCAGCCTGCAAAGCTTGCCGGAATTGTATCAGAGGGTATGCTTCTCTGTGCAGAGGATGAACAGGGCAATCTGTCACTGCTCACTTCCGAGAAGGATCTTCCTGCCGGTTCCATGATCAGCTAGTGAGCCGGTACATTGATTCTTAAATAACCGGAACAGATTTTGCAAACGATGTACTAAGGTCTGATCTGAACAGATAAAAAACATTTTATAAAGGAAATGAGAAGATAAAACATTTTATGATCAGTAAAAGAATTAAAATGACATTTGCATATATCCTGATGGCTGCCCTGGTACTCAGTCTTGCCGGCTGTGGAGGCGTCAAAGGGGACTATCAGGGTTATGTAAAGAGTCTTATCACGGCAAACTATATAGGCATAAGCGAAGGCTACGTGAAGATTACGGGAGCTAATGAAGAGGATGTGGATGCTCTCTATCTTCAGAATGTTGCCCGGCTTGCCAGTAATCTTTCTGACTACTACGGACTCGATATCTGGAATGATACTGAGCTTTCCCGTGCCATGACTACTCTGGCAAGAAGGATATACAGCAATGTAAAGTTTGATGTGAGCAGACCTTACAAGGACAACAATATAGACTATGTAGATGTTACGATATACCCTATAGATATTATTAATCAGACTAATGCTGATGTGGTTGCCTATATAGATGGCTTTAACGAAGCCGTGGATAGGGGCGACTATAATGACTATACCAAGGAGCAGTATGAGTATGAATATGCCAGCGGTATCATGGGAATACTGGCTGATGCTGTAAATGATATTGCTTATGCTGAGCCTCAGACTGTGAAGGTCAGAATAATAGTATCAGAGGATACATTTTATATAGGAAATGAAGATTTTAGAAATATAGACAGAGCTATTATACTTAGTGAATTGGTTGATACGGCATCAGAAACAGATGCTGTGGAAGGTACAGGTACAGATGCAGAGTCAGAATAAAATGCTTTATATAAAAGGTGGAAGAGTTGTAGATCCTGTTACCGGAAAAGATGAGCTAATGGATGTGGCAACTCTTGGTTCGGTTATCGTGGGAGCGGCTCCGGATCTTGATATAGAAGAAGTGAAGGCAAGATGTGATGTGTCAGAGGCTGACATAGAGGTAATTGATGCAGCCGGACTTGTTGTTGCACCCGGACTGGTAGATACTCATGTGCATTTTCGTGATCCGGGCTTCACTTATAAAGAGGATATTCTTACAGGTGCAGCGGCTGCCGCAAGAGGTGGTTTTACAACTGTTGTCTGTATGGCGAATACAAAGCCGGTGGTGGATAATGTGGATACCCTTCATTATATTCAGGAAAAGGGTGAACAGGCGGTTATAAATGTTATTCAGACCGCCACTGTCACAAAGGGTATGAAGGGTGAAGAACTGGTTGATATGGAGCTTCTGGCAGAGGAAGGTGCTGCCGGCTTCACTGATGACGGACTCCCGATAATGAGGGAGGAGGTTCTGCTTGAAGCGCTGAAGAGGGCTGCAGAGCTGGATCTTCCTGTCAGTCTTCACGAAGAGGACCCGCTGTTTATAAAGCAGCCAGGTGTAAATATGGGGAAGGTCTCAGAAAGTCTGGGTTATGGCGGAGCTTCCAGAACGGCAGAGGATGTAATGGTCGCAAGGGATGTGGCTCTGGCACTTAGTACAGGAGCGACTCTCTGTATACAGCATATAAGTTCAAAAAACAGTGTGGAATTCGTCAGAGCGGGCAAGAAGCTGGGCGGCGATATCCATGCAGAAGCCACGCCTCATCATTTTACATTAACTGAGGATGCGGTCCTTAAATACGGAACTCTCGCAAGAATGAACCCGCCTCTTAGAGAGGAGGAGGACAGGCTTGCTATAATAGAAGGCTTGAAGGATGGAACTATCGATATGATAGTTACGGACCATGCTCCTCATTCAGAGGAAGAGAAGGCAAGACCGCTGGCAGAGGCGCCGAGTGGAATAACAGGACTTGAGACCTCGCTGGCTCTTGGGATAAAGTCACTGGTAGAACCGGGACATATATCACTTCTAAAGCTGATGGAGCTTATGAGCAAAGCGCCTGCTGAGCTGTATCGTCTGATTCCGGGAAGTATAACTCAGGGAGCGGTAGCCGATATAGTAATATTTGACGAGCATGGGAAATGGATAGCCGGAGACTATGCTTCCAAGGCGTCCAATAGTCCTTTTACAGGCTGGGAGCTTCCGGGAAAGGTTCATTATACTATATGCGGAGGACAGATAGTTTATACAGGCAGATAGAGAAGGCTTTTCTGAGGCTATGATTTTGTCTGTAAGACATCTGATATTTGTTTGTAAAGAATTTGATATTTGCTTGTGAAAATTCTAATATCTGTTTGTAAAGATTCTGTTATTTATATAGCTTAGCAGCATTTTATTATTACATAATAAGGGAAGATTAATATGAAGTTTATTCATGTTGCCGATGTTCATTTGTTTGCGACTCCTGATGCGGAGTATGAATGGGGCGCCGGCAGAACCAAAGAAATAGAAGAAACCTTTGAAAGAATTATAGATGATTGTAATTCCAAGGATATAGATCTCCTGCTGATAGCCGGAAATCTGTTTGATAGGTCTCCTTCGGTGGAGGATCTGATATTTGTTGACAGTAAGCTGGAGAGGCTTGAAAAGACAAGGACTGTATATCTGACAGGCTCAGATGATTATATTCCTGCTGAGAGTGAAAGTGCATCCTATAAGTTTAAGTCACGTACTGTTCTGCTGACTCCGGGGAAGACCACCAATGCGTATCTTAGAGGAATCAATACCTGTGTGACGGGCTTTGGTTATGCACAGCCCGAATATGAGGACAGGATTCTGGAGGAGATAGACCCGGGACGTGAGGATGCTATAAATATCCTGATCGGACATGGCGGAGATAAGAAGCATATGCCTTTCAGAAAAGAAAAGCTTGCCCAGAAGGGCTTTGACTATGTGGCTATGGGATATATCCGAAGACCGGTGCATATACTTAAGAACCGTATGGCTTATGCAGGTTCTCCTGAACCACTTGGACCAAAGGAAACCGGCAGACATGGATATGTTCTGGGAGAGATAAATGACGAAGGAACCACCATTAACTGGTGTCCTATAGCTCAGAGGAATTATCTGGATATCAGTATTACGATGAATCCGGATCTTAGTCCTGAGGAGATAAGCAAGACTCTGGAGGAAAAGCTTCTGAAGCTCGGAAATGAAAATATTTACAGCATAATGCTGAGAGGTTTTTCCAAGGACAATACGGGCTTTGATATGACTCGTATCAAGAGCAGATATAACATATATGAAGTCCTGAACATGACCATATCGGATGATGATGAGAAGATGCTCAGAACAGAAAATGAAACAAATATTATGGGAAGCTTCATCAGAGAGGTGACCGGAAATTATACTTTGTCAGAAAGTGTAAGAAGTAAGGCTCTCAGATATGGAATGGAAGCACTCATTATGGCAGGAGAAGAAAGATAAATGTACTTAACTAAGCTCCTAATAAGGGATTTTGGTAAATTTCATAATAAATCTATGGATTTGAAGTCCGGAGTAAATATACTCTATGGAGATAAAGAAGCCGGCAAATCCACAGTCAGAGACTTTCTGGTAGGTCTCATGTATGGTATTCCCCGTCGTGAGGGTATAACAAGAGTTCGTTCCAACTATGACCTTAGAAAGCCTAAGAATTCAAATGGCTATTCGGGAACAGCCTATATGCAGGACGAGGATAATTCGTATCTGATAGACAGAAGCTTCCTTGCCGGTGCCAGAAAGGCATCAGTGCTGGATGTTAATTCCGGTCGTGAGGTAAAGCTGAAGAATGCAGATACTATAAGTGGTACTCTTTGCGAGACGGATAAGAATACATATCTGGATACCAGATGTATAGTGGAAGAAGAGAACAGCAGCACCAAGAATCTTCAGGACTATCTGACCAATATTACACTTACAGGTACTGCTAACATAGATAAGACTAAGGCTATCAAGTATCTGGAAAATGAGAAAAAGACGCATATTCCCAGACCGCTTGTCAGGAGACTGGATGAGCTGGATGAGAGGCTTTCGGAATATGAAACTGTTGATGATGATATTGCCTCTGTGGAAGCAGAACTCAAGGTTCTGAATGAGGAATTCATTATGGAGGCGGAGCGTCGTAAGCGTGTTGCACGCCGCATGGTGGAAAATGAGGATGGTACAGTCACATATGAAAATGATGCAACCATCGATGAGAAGATAGACCGTATAACTGAAAAGGAAACAGATTATGCGGCAGTTGAAAAAAGACTGGCGGACGAAGCTGAAGAGAAGAGAAAGGAAGCTGAGAAGGCGGCACGTAAAGAAAAGAAGCTTACTGACCGTTTCCCTGTTATACTTTTAACCGGTATTTTTGTTATTCTGGTTATAACAGCCGTAGTCTATATACTTCCTTTTGAAGAGGTTGTAAGAAAGCTTTTTGTTATATTTACTGCTCTCGCCGTATTCTTTGTAATACTTGACGGTTATAATGCCAAAGGTGCATTTAGCGGTAAAAAAGAGGAAGATATTCCGGATGAAGTCGAATTCAATAAGGTGCTGGAGGAACTGAAGGAAGAAGCTGAACAGCAGGAAGAAATCGAGTTCGATATGACCTTCGCCAAGGAGTATCAGGAGAAAAAGGCTGAGCTGAAGGCTAAGGAGGATGCTCTCATTAACAGACGTAATGAGAGGAATAAGCTCAGAGTTGAGTTTGATGCTGTATTTAAGAAGAAGAGTGAGCTGGAGGATGAAATGGCAGCGATTGACTATGCCATCTCCAAGATCAATGCTTTATCTGATAAATACAGAGAGGATGCTTATAAGAACCTTCTGGGAAATGTATCCAGATATATAAGCAGGATAACCTCCGGGCAGTTCAGCACACTTACCTTTGATTCAAATGGAAAGATTATACTGAAGACTGACTATGGGTATGTTCCTATCAGCCAGTTAACAGAAACGGATGCAGGAAAGATATATCTTGCTGTAAGACTTAGTATAGCTAAGTATCTTTCCAAGGAGAAGCTTCCGCTTATTATTGATGGTACGGGAATGCTGGAGAGTGTTGCAGAGATTAAGGCGCTGGCAGACTGTCTTATGGATATGAAGGAAGAACAGATAATTATCCTTACTGATGACTGGGGCTTTGACAATGTGTTTAAGAGTAAGGGCATAGAGACGAACATGATCAAACTGTAATGTGACAGGATAGCTGGTGGTAAAACGTATGTTGTTCGGCTCAAGTCGTGTGAGGATTTGCGTGTGACCTTGTTGCATGGGAGGTAGTTTGGATGGATGATAATAAGATGAATCCATATGCAGATGATTCGAGTAATGCATATGCAGATGATTCAGGTAATGCGTATGCGGATAACACAAGTGGTTCATATTTGGGAAATTCAGGCAACCCGTATGCAGGAAGTTCAGGCAATCCATATGCAGATGGTTCGGGCGACCCGTATTCAGGCGGTTCAGGCAATCCGTATATAGGCGGTTCAGGCGACCCGTATATAGCTGGTTCGGGTGGTTCATATGATTCATATGTGGATGGTTCGTCGAATTCCAGTTTGTTCGGAAACACCTCCTATATAGATGGATCATTTGATTTGGGTTCTGGTAACAGTGGCTCAAACATGAACAGCCCTGTCAATGGTGAATACGGGGATAATAATCCGTATATTCCGGGTGGTCAGCCGGCAGGAGACCCATACGCTATGCCGGGTGATGTGTCGGGGCAGGATCCTTATGGTAATTCAGGAGATGCGGCATCTCAGAATCCTTATGGTCGGCCGGAGAATCCTTATGTGTCGGGAGACGCATATCAGAGTGCCGGTAATGTATCGTCCGGTACTGATGCCGGATATAATCAGAATACAGGATATAATCAGAATATAGGATATAATCAGAATATCGGATATGGCCAGAATACCGGATATGGCCAGAATATCGGATATAGCCAGAATACAGGATATGGTGCCGGTAATAATTATAATGTACCTGTAACGGAGCCGGAGGATGGAAAGGCAAATGCCGGACTTATATGCTCGCTGGCATCAATACTCCTCAGCTTCTTCTGCTGTCTGGGAATCTTTCTGGCACCTGTCGGAATGGTATTATCCAAGATGGCAATAAATGCCGGAAATACAAGTGGTAAAGCCAAGGCGGGATTCTGGATTGGTCTTGCTGTTATCATCTTAAATGTTTTAGGGGCGCTCTTTATTGGAGCAGTAATATATATTGGGATGAAATACTCATAGATAACTTATCAGATCAAAAGAGAAGCCCTGCGAAGCGGGACCTTACTATTTATCATTTAAAACTGTATGAACCTTGCCGGTTTCGTCGATTGCCTCCTCGTAGCCCTTAAGAGCTGCAAAGGGGGCAAATATTTTTGCCCTTTGTTCCCGCGACATTTTGGGATGCTTTATATCAAACTCATCCCCATTATGCTGGGGACGCTCCTTATCTATTATATCTATATATTTTTCGATACCCATTTTGTGTTCCCTTTTCTATAATATCTGTTTCTGTTCAGGTCGTGCGGATATAAACGGTAATCAGGACTTGTGGCCACCAATCTGCGAATTCCTGTCTCTGGTGGTAGCACCTTCCAAATAGCTGGTGCCCTTTAGTATGGCGTTCTTGCCGAAACGTGTCTGTATCTCCAGAAGAGCTTCCTGAAGCTTCTCCTCCTGATGCTCCTGTTCATAGTCTGTAAACATATCCATCTGAGTAAATACCTCCGACTTGGGTTTCAGATTGTTGGCTGAAATGGTAACTCTTCGGACAGTAAGAGCCGGATTGATGATATTATCATAAAGATTCAGCATACCGCTTAGTATCTTGACCGTGGAGGAGGTGTGCTCTCCAAGGTTTACGGTTCCATGTGCCGGAACCGGAACCATACGTCCATAATAATCAACTGCTACATCGCCGTCATAGGTTCCGTTATCTACAGATTCCCTGTCATAATTTATGGTCAGCGTAAAGGAATCAGCGGTAAAACCCTTCTTTACCATATCCAGTATCAGCAGATCTGTCATCTCATTTACTATAATTCTTGCCTTATCTACAGGATATGGTTCTGAAAGCACCTGTCCCGATGATAATGAAGTGGAGGAGGTCTTATAGCCCTTTATATCTTTCATCAGCGTTGGTTCTATACCCCAGGCATGATCTATCAGAATCTCAGCGTCTATTCCAAACAGACGGTAGAGGTACTCCTCGTTATAGATACTTTCCCGTGCAAGCTCTCCCATAGTATATATATTTAACCGCGCAAGCTTCCTGGCAGTGCCCTTGCCGATACGCCAGAAATCCGTAATAGGCTTATGATCCCACAGAAGTTCTCTGTAGGAATGTTCATCCAGCTCTGCTATTCTGACTCCATCCTTGTCGGGTGGCATATGCTTTGCAACGATATCCATCGCAATCTTTGCCAGATACATATTGGTTCCTACTCCTGCGGTGGCAGTGATTCCGGTCTGTGAAAGCACAGAACGTATCATGGAGATTGCAAGCTCGTGGGCGGTCTTTTTATAAATGGAAAGATAACTGGTTACATCGATAAATACCTCATCTATACTATATACATGGATATCCTCTGCTGAAACATAGTCCAGATAAATGTTATAGATAGTTGTGGAAAAATGTATATATTTTGCCATTCTTGGTGGCGCAATAATAAAATCCACATGCTTTCCGGTACGCTTTTCAAGATCATTCAAAGTTTTCTTGACCTCAAACAGCCTCGGTCTTCCCGGTATTCCATAAGCCTTAAGAGAAGGAGAAACGGCGAGACATATTGTTTTATCGGTTCTTGATTCATCCGCGACCACCAGATTAGTTGTCAGTGGATCCAGCCCACGTTCAAAGCATTCAACTGATGCGTAGAAGGACTTAAGGTCTATTGCAATATACTTTCTTGGTTTCTCGCTTTTAGCTGTGACGGGGTTTTTATTGCTTTTTATATCATTTTTATCTGTTTTCTGTGAAATTTCTTCCATAATTGCCTCTTTGAGTCACGATTTTTATACTAACTGCTACAAATGGTTTGTGTAATATGCACAAAAAAGCTAATAATATTCAGCCTGCATTTAGTTTAAAACAGGTGCAAGTCATAGAATGATATGGTATAATTTAATCGGTAGTATGTTTATTTATATTATAGGATGATTGGCTATTACCATTTGGGGAAATGGGGTGCGTAATATGTTGAATATAGAAGTCCAGCTTTGTGGGCTGGTTTTTGATATAATTCTCATATTCTTTATCTTAAGGCACGAGAGTGTAGGTCTGTATAGCGAGAAGATATTCAAGCTATGTCTGATGGTCTACACTGTTTGCATTTTCCTTGATATTACCTCAATATTCGCAATAGTATATTCTGCTTTTATTCCACAGCTTCTGACAGAAGCTATATGTAAAATATATCTTGTTTCACTGCTTATGGCAAGCTTTATGGGATTTATCTATACCTGTAGTGATGTGCTTCATCTAAGAGAGAGTTCTGAGTTCCAGACCGGAATCAGAGTGGTGCTTGCAGCAGGGGTACTGTTTATCATGATGACACCGATAAGCTATTTTCACTCAGGAAGAACTGTCTATAGCTATGGACCTTCAACTGTAGTTACATATATCTTTGCTCCTATGTTTATTATTGGCTCGCTTGTTTTCACATTTGTCTATGGTAAGCAGATGAGCGCGCACAGAAGAAGAGGCATTCGCGCCTGGATGGCAATAGAGATAGTCGCGGCTGTCATACAGTTTGTATTTCCGCAGGCGCTGCTGGTTGGCTTTGGCTCTTCGATAGGTCTGTTCATTCTTTATTCGGAGCTGGAGAATCCTGAGGTTTATCTGGACAGAATCACGGGAAGATTCTCATTCGATACCTTTAATCTGTATCTGAAACAGGAATTTGCTTATATCAAGAAGTTCTCCAGTATCATAGTCTGTAATGAAGAGGATCTGAAGCTGGATGATGAACTGGAGAAGAGTATATTGGTGGAAATGAGTGAATATCTCGCATCCTTTGCAAATGCCAAGCTTTTCAGACTTAGCAATAATGATTTTGCGCTTATTTATGATACAAAAGAAGAGATTGCAATGGATGAGATAGAGAGTGCAGTCAATCTGGACGTTATCAGAAACCGTTTCAGGCAGCCGTGGGCAGGCAACGTTTATCTGGATACACATTTTCTGTATATGCCTAATAGCGGAGCTGTTTCGTCTGTTGAGGAGTATATCGATGTATATCTAAGAAACAGGGACAGCTTTATAAAAGAAGAGGAAATGAAGCTGTTGGATGATACAGCAAGTCAGCATGTACGTGAGTATAAGCAGATGATTCTGGAAATCAAGGATGCTATCAGCTCTGACAGATTTGAGGTGTTCTATCAGCCGATTTATTCCATAAATACAGAAACCTTTGTATCAGCCGAGGCGCTTGCCCGAATGAGAGGAAGAGACGGGAAGCTGGTAATGCCGGATAAGTTTATTCCTATAGCTGAGGAAACCGGACTTATAGAGCAGATTGGTGAGAAGATATTCAGTAAAGCATGCAACTGTATCAGGAAATATGAGCTGAAGAATAAGGGGATTGAATATGTTGAGGTGAATCTATCCATTTCACAGTGTGAGAATCCTATGCTTTCGGTTAAATATGATGAAATCATGAAAAATGCGTGCATCGAGCCCCGTGATATAAGTCTTGAGATTACTGAAAGCTCTACTCTTAACCAGAAGAGGATACTGCTGGACAACATGAATAAGCTGATGAATCTGGGAGTAAGCTTTGCGCTGGATGACTTTGGAACCGGTGAGTCCAATCTTAACTATATAGTGGATATGCCTGTAAAGATAGTTAAGTTTGACAGGACTATGATACAGGATTATTTTAAAAATGAAAAAGCCCGAGTTGTTATGGATGCCACTGTTAAGATGATAAAGGAGCTTGGGCTGAGTATAGTTGCTGAAGGCGTAGAGACTGAGGAACAGTTTGAAAAGATCAGAAGTATGGGAATAGATTACATTCAGGGCTATTACTTCTCTAAACCGCTTTCGGAAAATGATTTCATTAAGTTTATAGATGAAAAGAACAAGATTACAGGACAGTAAGAATTAGCTTCTTCATAAGGGGTTTTTAAGTAAAGTATATTAAGAATCGAAAGGGCCGGGACTGAAAAGTTTCCGGTCCTTTTGCATGTGACAAGGGCATGTGACAAGGGGACAGGCACCTTGTCACATTTGTAGCTTATGAACTGGTAAAATGTCCTGACTTCACGGAAGTTTATCGAATGGATGAAAAAATGGTCAAGCTATGGACCAGTATGTTGCTGTAAAGTGGAATGCACCAGTTGATTCCCAAACATTAATTCGCTATATAAAAAAACTCGGAGTAATAGCGGATGTCAATATTGCAATTAATATGTAAGGCTACTATAATGTCGAATGTGAGGGCTGAATTATGGAAAAGAAGTGTCAATAAAATCATGCAAAAAGTTGACAACGCCTATAAACAAAGGTACTTCGGATTTATTTATTGTTTTGTGGTCTTGAGGAATATGTTCTACTATTTTGACAAAACAAAATATCGGACAATATTACCATACATTTTTTAAGAAAGGAACAATAATTATGGGGAAAGTATATTTGCAAATCAGAAAAAATGATGATGATCCACATTATCCATTTTTACTTCCGAGCGAATCTACAGATTTTGCGCTTAATAGAGGTATAAGCCCTCAGTTAAGAAATCAAATGTTATCTATCGAAGGAAGAGCGTATTTTCAGAATACGGATTGTATTAATATGTTTCAAAACATCGAATTCGATGTTGGGTTTATCGGAGTAACTCTACCAGAAGAAAATGCAGACAATATATTTGTCCAAAATAGAAATGGGAATTATTGTTTAATAGCTGCTCCTGGAGATATATCATATATAAAGTTTGGAAACATCCTATATCCCGATATGGGATGTTTATACTACAGGCTGTATAACAATGATTTAGAGGACGAATCGATAGAAGAATTAGTATCAGTTCAGATTGGTTACGAAGGTGTTATGGATAACTGGAATGCGAACGATGCTTATGGAGATGTAAACAATCAGTTAAGGTTTAAATTGTATATATTTCAAAAATGTTATGCTTTCACTTGCGTATATTATGCTATGTTTGATGATTTCATATCTAAACTGCATGATGATTATTCTGATACGAGATTCAAACTCAATGTTTTATCAATTGGATGTGGAGCTAAAACGGATGCTCTTGCACTAAAATATGCGACATCAGATTATTCTGAAATAATAGCAGGGGTAAACTATATAGGAATTGACCCGGGTGGATGGAATGAAAGTGGAAATGTGTTTTACTACAATGATAGTGACATTTATGTGACTATTCCAGAGCCTGAAGCAGAGGTAAATGAATATGAAATAGGTGAGTATTACAATAATTGGGAATGCGATTATATAAGAAGCAACAGGTTCAGAAATATAATTGATTCTAATAATAGAGCTCAAAATGGAATTCGTAATATTAATATGGTTGTTTTCCCTAATATGTTAAGCGAAATAAATAACCTAGAAGGTTTTAGACAGTTGATTGATACTATAAAAGATGTGTATGCTGGACATGAACTGTATTTATTACTGAATAGAAATGTAGTGGATCGTTTCGGAGAAAGAATAGATGATGAGCAAGTAGGGATAATAAAGAACTATGCTGTTGATAGAGTGCATTTTGGTAGATATATTTCAAAAACGGCCTTGTTTCGGGAGGCTGAAAATGCTCCATCCATCTTAAATGGACAAGATGATATATGCAGAAGGTATTCCGAAAAAGTAGGGAATGTTATTAGTACTATTACAGAATTTATAGAATCTAAAGTAGAAGTTGGTGGAAGATTGAGAAGTCCTCTTACATCAAGTAGATTTATCCAATATGAAATATATAAAATGGTTGAGGCAGAACAATGATAATTAGTGCAAGTAGGAGAACGGATATTCCGGCATTTTATTCAGAGTGGTTTATGAATAGAATTCGAGATGGCTATCTTATATCTAGAAATCCGATTAACAGAAAACCATCTAAAATAATTCTTACTCCGGATGTAGTAGATTGTATAGTGTTTTGGACCAAGAATCCTATACCAATGATTCCCAGATTGGATGAACTGAAAGATTACATGTACTATTTTCAGTTTACCATCACTCCATATGGAAGAGATATAGAGAAGAATATACCTGATAAACGCAGCGTGATAATTCCTGCGTTTCAGGAATTATCTGATAAAATCGGCCCGGATAGAATTATTTGGAGATATGATCCTATATTCATCAGTGATAAATATAATGTAGAATATCATATGGAGGCATTTACAGAAATAGCTGAAAAGCTAAAAGGATATACAAAAAAATGTGTATTCAGTTATATCGATAATTATGCATGGATAAATAATGCTATGAGAAATCAGGGGGCCAGAGAGATTGGGACTAAGGAAATGCAGGATATAGCAGTATGGGTACGTGATATTGCTAAAGCAAATGGTATGTCGGTAGCAACCTGTTCTGAAAGAATTGATTTAGGTAGCCTTGGGATCGATCATAACGCCTGTATTGACAAAGATCTTATAGAAAGATTGACTGGAGGTAAAGTAAAGAATCTGAAAAAATATCTGGAACATGATGGACAACGGGATGATTGCAGATGTATGATAAGCAAAGAGGCAGGAGCTAGAAATACATGTAAGAATGGCTGTATATATTGTTATGCAAATGATAGTTCTGAGAGCCTGGAGAAAAATATATCACGATATGATTCTGATGCTGTTTGTTTATGCGATGTTATATCCCCTGATGAAAAAGTGACAGATTCTCCGGATATGAAATCTCTGATTGAAAGAGACAATCAGATGACAATTTTTGACATAAAAATTAAATAAAACCATAATTTTGATGTCATATATTAATATAAAAGCTGAGAATGCGTAGGTGATACGGGTTCTCGGCTTTTTGTGGATAACCAAAGCTCTTTAGGGTTTTCCAAAGGTTTTAAGGATAAACTTTAGGGGCGGAGTAGATAACTAAAATATGCAGATATAGATAGTTTAGAGAGATGCTTGAGGTATGTAATATGATCAGTACCAAAAAAAAGGTTCTTGTGATAATGACAGGTGGAACGATATGCTCAGCCAGAGGGAATAACAGGCTGAATGACCTGGATACAGATAATGCGGTGCTCACACTATTATCCATGTATCAGGAGCAGACGGGAGACTATGATAAGGAAATCCTTACAGCGTCTCCAATTAATACCCTCAGTGAGAATATGACTATAGATAAATGGAATTTGCTGCTGTCAGAGCTGGCTAAGTATAAGGCTTCGGAGGAGCTGGAGGGTATCATTATCCTGCATGGAACAGATACTCTTCATCTGACCGCGCCGCTTGTGGCTGAGTATATGAAAGGGACAAAGGTTCCTGCTATTTTTATTTCTTCTCAAAGGATTCTGGAGGATCCGGAGGCAAATGGTGTTATGAACCTTATGGTAGGCATGAAGCTTATAGAGCTGGGGATACCGGGGGTATATGTGCCATTTAGAAATATGGATGGAAGGATGTTTCTGCATCTGGCAGAGGATCTGGAGGAGTGTCCTGACTATTCGGAGGATTTTCACAGTAGAACGGAAATGCTGCTGGATATGACAAAACCGGACTACGGAATAGGTTTACATAATCTGGATAAACTTTATCGTAATGATATAAATGATAAAATTTATGGCGGCAAAGCTGATAGTGATACTGCTTTATTTGAAGAAAAGAAGGATACATCTTATGTGTTTGATAATGAAGAATTTTCAGATGACAATATACTAACGAATAGTGTAATCTATATAAAGCCATATGTTGGAATAGATTATAGTATATTCCGGTTGGATAATGTGAAGGCTGTACTTCTTAATCTCTATCATTCCAGTACGGTAAGAACTGAGGGCGGAGATATGGACAAAACCTCTGCGATGTATCTGTTAAAGGAATGTAAGCAAAGAGATATACCTCTTTACATATTTCCATGTGAATCCGGAGCTTACAGATATGCTTCAACGAAGCCTTTACTGGATGGGGGCGCTATTCCTCTATATGGAGGTACATGGGAGCGGAACTATATTAGACTACTTATGAAGTACAGTTTGAAGAAGTAAAGTATGAAGAGCTATAGTTTGAGAAGTAAGTTTTGAAGATAAAAGGTTTGAAGAAGTAAGTTTTGAAGATAAAAGGTTTGAAGAAGTAAAGTATGAAGAAGAATAGTCGGAATAAAGAGGTGACAAGCAATGAATATACCAAAGGATCCTATAATGCTGCTTAGTTTTGTGAATACACAGCTTCGTGATAATTATCATGGTTTGGAGGAACTGGCTGCTTCCTATGATGTAAGTGCAGATGAGCTTACAGAAAAGCTTGGCGGAGTGGGGTATCATTACAGTGCTGAGCAAAATCAGTTCGTGAGAGTCTGATGCAGAATTAAGAGTGTGTTCTGAGTTGACCTCGGATAGTAACGGACGAAAAAAAGATTGAATAAGACATAATAAAAAGATAGAACATTTTTCGTATAAGTGTTAAAATAGCAGAGACTAAGGCGTATTTATATGGTTTTGTCTGAAAGGAGAAGCGATTTTATGGGAGAACAGGAAAGTAGAAACGAGGGGATCAGAGAACAGCTTACTAATGCGTGCCTTAACAGTGAAGGACTCCTAATGCTCATCAATCTTGATAATTTTCAGATATTTGATTATGTGTATGGTAAAGAGGTATCCGATGAACTGCTTCGGGCAATCTTTAAGGCGATAACAGATAACACAGGTGCTGAAGATATAAGAGCCAGTGTTGGGGGAGATGGATTCATAGTATTCAGTAAGACCATAACGGATAATGTATCATTTTCCAGATTATATGGAAATATGAAGAACAAGCTGTCGGAGTATGTTAAGCATCTGGTGGGAGAGGATATGAAGATCTCTCTCGGAGTTTCTGTGGGTGTTGTTATGGTTCCACAGGAAGGAACGGATTTTGCCGAGCTTTTCCAGAAAGCAAATTCTGCTCTTGAGATGGTCAAGATCACAGGAACTTCAGGCTGTGCATTTTATGGAAATACTAAGAATCTTCCGCAGGCTGAAAATGTAAGCGATAAGGTGCAGACAGTAAGTCGTGGACTGGAGGAAAATGGCGAAACCGGTGCACTCTGGCTTGAGTATGACCAGTTCAGTATTGTCTATAGATTTATGAGAAGATACATTCAGACCTATGATAGAAAAGCAGTAAAAATGCTCATTACTATTCATCCGATTGATGTTACTATGCCGGAGGATGAGCTTGCTTCTATTACCAGAGAGTTCGGAATGGTTGTCAATAAAACGCTCAGAAAGAGTGATATTATGATGCAGAGCCGTCCACATCAGTATTTTCTGCTGCTTAATGAGATGGATGCTGCATTTATCTCAAAGACCTATGCAAGAATAATGAGCAACTGGCAGAATTCGCCTAATTATTACAAGGTCAGAACAACCTATGAGTGTGAAGACCTGAAGCCGGCAGAGCAGTAATACCCCATATGCCGGATGGATTAGTATATCGTATGAGAAGTCAGGAGTACATCTGACTCTCATATTATAAATCAAAGGAGTATTATCGAAGGATTAACATTCATTCCATAATACTAGTAAAAGGAGATAAATTATGAGTAAGAAACCTGTAGTTTTAATGGTGCTCGATGGATTTGGTGAGTCTGATATCCATGAGGCAAATGCAGTCTATATGGCAAATACCCCTAATATTGATAAGCTGAAGGCTGAGTGCCCTTATCAGAGAGGATTTGCATCCGGTCTGGCTGTCGGTCTTCCTGATGGACAGATGGGTAATTCAGAGGTTGGACATATGAATATCGGTTCAGGCCGTATTATATATCAGGATCTGACACTTATCACAAAGTTTATAGAGGATGGGGATTTCTTTAAGAACGAGGAGCTTCTCCATGCTATAAATAATTGTAAGGAAAAGGGCTCAGATCTTCATCTCTGGGGACTTCTTTCAGATGGTGGAGTTCATAGCCATAACACACATCTTTATGCAATCCTTGAGCTGTGTAAGAAAGAAGGTCTGGAGAATGTATATATTCATCCATTCTTTGATGGAAGAGATACACCTCCTGCGTCCGGTAAGGATTATCTTCAGGAGCTTATCGATAAGACTGAGGAGATTGGAGTAGGAAAGGTAGCTTCTCTCAGTGGACGTTACTATGCAATGGATAGAGATAATAACTGGGATCGTATTCAGAAGGCATATGATTCACTGGTAACCGGTGAAGGAATCCAGGCAACTGATCCAATCGCTGCTATGCAGGCATCCTATGATGAGGGAGTAACTGATGAGTTCGTTATTCCTACAGTTATTACTGATGCAGATGGAAAGCCACTTTCACTTGTTAAGGAGGGAGATTCGGTTATATTCTTCAATTTCCGTCCTGACAGAGCTCGCGAGATAACCAAGGCATTCTGTTTTTCAGATGATGATATAGCTGCCCAGCCGGGAGATGCAGAGGATACAAAGTGTATCAAGTATCTGAAGAGGGCAAATGGTTTCATGCCTATCACATATGTATGCTTTAAGGACTATGATGAGACTATCCCTAATAAGTTTGTAGCATTTAAGAAGCAGGAGATAACCAATACCTTTGGCGAGTATCTTGCAAAGCTTGGCATGAAGCAGCTCAGACTTGCTGAGACAGAGAAGTATGCGCATGTTACCTTCTTCTTCAATGGTGGTATCGAAGAGCCAAATGAAGGAGAGGACAGAATCCTTGTTAATTCACCGGCAGTAGCAACTTATGATCTTCAGCCTGAGATGAGTGCTCCGGAGGTAAGTGAGAAGTTAAATGCGGCTATAAGATCCGGCGAATATGATGTTATCATCATCAACTTTGCAAACCCTGACATGGTTGGTCACACAGGAGTTCTTGAGGCTGCCATAGCTGCTGTTGAGACAGTAGATAGCTGTGTAGGTTCAGCAGTTGAAGCTGTAAAGGAAATGGATGGAGTTCTTTTCATCTGTGCAGATCATGGAAACTGCGAGCAGATGCTTAACTATGAGACAGGTGAACCACATACGGCTCATACAACCAATCCTGTTCCATTTATCCTGGTTAATTATGATGAGGCTTACACTCTTCAGGAGGGTGGAAAGCTCTGTGACATCATCCCGACACTTCTTGAGATAATGGGTCTTGAGCAGCCTGCAGAGATGACAGGACATTCTCTTCTTATAAAGAAATAGCATCTCATAATATAACTTATCGGAAGGAAAACAAAGTCGAGCGAAGCGAAGACCTTGTTTTCACCCGATAAGTTACTGCTGAACCGACAGGTTCAGCAGTTTATGAGAAGCGCCAGCATCTCATAATAATAATTTCTGACACCGTTTAACTGTCATATTTGCTTTACAAAATCATAATATTGTAAAAATAATGAAGTCCCAGATTGAAAAGTCTGGGACTTTCTGTTATGTTATAGGTTGTCTGTTTTATAAAATAGAAATCAAAGGGAGATGGGTTGTCATGGAAGAAAAAAAGAGAAATACCTTTTCCAGTTCGCTGGGGTTTGTCCTTGCAGCGGCTGGTAGTGCAGTAGGTCTTGGTAATATATGGAGGTTTCCATATCTTGCAGCAAGAGGAGGCGGAGGACTCTTTATCGTAATCTACCTGGTGCTTGCACTTACATTTGGATTTACTATGCTTACTACAGAGGTTGCTATAGGAAGAAAGACCAGGCAGAGTCCCCTTACAGCATATAGTTCTTTGAAGAAGGGCTGGGGCTGGTTAGGTGTTATAGCGAGTGTTGTTCCATTTCTGATCATGCCATATTACTGCGTAATTGGTGGATGGGTAGTTAAATATTTCCTCGTTTATCTTACCGGTCATGGGGCTGATGCTGCTGAGGACGGCTTCTTTACAGGATTTATAACAAGCCAGTATGAACCGATTGTTTTGCTTTTTGTATTCCTGGCTGTCTGTGCAGTGGTTATATATATGGGAGTTGAAAGCGGCATAGAGAAATTTTCCAAGTTTGTTATGCCTGTACTGTTTATTCTTGTAATAGGAATAGCTATATTTTCTCTTACTATCAAGCACACAGATGCTGATGGAATAACAAGAACAGGTCTTCAGGGCTTAAAGATATATCTTGTTCCCAATTTTGAAGGTATGACTGTTAAGAGTCTGTTCCTTACAATAATGGATGCTATGGGACAGCTTTTTTACAGTCTGTCTGTAGCTATGGGTATCATGATAGCTTATGGTTCTTATGTTAAGGATGATGCAAATCTTGTAAAGTCTATCAACCAGATCGAGTTCTTTGATACACTGGTTGCTTTCCTTGCAGGAGTTATGATCATACCGGCTGTTTATGCATTTTCCGGTGTTGAAGGTATGTCAGCAGGACCATCACTTATGTTTGTTTCACTGCCTAAGATTTTTGCGGAAATGGGTGTGGTAGGAAATATAGTCGGAGCTCTGTTCTTTGCATTAGTTCTTTTTGCAGCTATAACCAGTGCGATGTCTATTCTGGAGGCTATCGTTTCGAGTCTTATAGATAAGTTTAAGATGGAAAGACATGGCGCTACAGTGCTGGAGTCGGTTGTAGCATTTATCATAGCAATAGTTGTTTGCTTAGGTTATAATATATGGTACTTTGAGTACAAGCTTCCAAATGGCTCAACTGCTCAGATACTGGACATAATGGATTATTTAAGTAATAATGTCCTGATGCCGGTTGTTGCTATAGCTACATGTATTCTGATAGGATGGGTGCTCAAGCCTAAGACAGTTATAGATGAAGCTGAGAAAAATGGTGAGAAAATGAGACGTAAGGGTCTCTACATAGTTATGATCAAGGTGGTATCGCCGGTACTCTTAGTTATATTATTACTTATATCCCTTGGTGTTATGAATTATATATTGGGGTAATGAATTATGCAGTTAAAGAAGAATCCTGAACAGGGAAACTCCGGAAATGAGAATTCTCCTTATAGCGGATATGGAAATGGCGGTATATATCCGGGAGAAAGAGGGGATTATGGCAGCCAAAGCCCAGATGATAATATGAATTATTCGGGCTTGGGAAGCAGTAGTCCTCAGGGAAGCATATATCAGCAGAATAGTGGAGGACCTCAGAGTGGTATGTATCAGCCCGGCGGGAACAGTAATTCTCAGGGTATGTATCAGCCGGGTGGAAATGCTAATCCTCAGGGTATGTATTCCTCTGAACCGGTTATTCGTAAGTCGGGTGGTATCAATCCGCTGTTTATAATCATTCCTGCACTTATTATACTTATTCTGATAGGCGTCTCACAGTATAAGAAGATATTTGGAAAGGCTGAATATATTCCGGGAACAGTAACTG
>DGRT01000114.1 GCA_002391105.1 Lachnospiraceae bacterium UBA4381
CAGAAGGAAAAACCTGAGCAGCACATCTCCCCTGTCGGTTTCCGGTCCCCATCCATATGCCATATACATAACACCTACGGGAATCATAAGAAGTATAAATGAGAGCACTGCGCCCCAGAGAAGCCCTGCTATAGTTCTCGCCATAAATATGCATGTCCTGCTGTGACCTGACAGAAATTCATAATTGATTGTCTTATCACCGGCATCTGAGGCTACAAGTTTACTTGAAAATATCATTATGCCAAAACAGGAAAATATAAATATCGATGCCATTGACTGTGATGCGAAGTACATGCTTGGTGTCATATCAGTAAGGGAAACGCCACCCAGCATTCCTGAGATATATAGAAAAAACACAGGAAGGATAAGCATTGTTATGATTGTAAGTATATTTACTGTATCCCTTTTGGCACCGTAGTTCAGGGATTTGATTATATTTAGCATTTATTCACTCTCCTCAACAAGCTTCATATAGTATTCTTCAAGGTTTACTTCGTTCAGTGTAAGTGATGTCGGAATGACGCCACCCTCATAGAGAGATTTCGAAATGTTAAGAATATCATCAAGACCGTCATATACACGCAGGCTTCCATCCTCCATAGCATCCATATGGTTTATATGACATTTATTCACCAGTATTGCAGCCGCCTTCTCGTTATTATCTGTATCTATATGATAATATTCGCTGCAGGCTTTCCTCAGTTCATCGGCAGTAAATGTACCCTTTATCTTTCCGCCATTTATAAAGATATAATCGGTGCAGAGAAGGGACAGTTCACTAAGGATATGCGAAGAAATAACAATCGTTATATCATCTTCTTTATTCAGCTTTCTGAACAGTTCCCTTATCTCTACTATTCCTTCCGGATCCAGACCATTTATCGGCTCATCCAGAACCATAAGCTCAGGTCTGCCCAAAAGTGCATTGGCAAGTCCCAGTCTCTGTCTCATTCCAAGAGAAAAATTCTTAACTATCTTCTTTCCGGTATCTGCGAGATTTACTGTTTCCAGAACCTCGTCTATACGTCCTTTATCCGGTATTCCTTTCTGAAGCCGCTGCTTCTCGAGATTCTCTCTGGCAGTCATCTTCTCCTTCTCATATGGTGTTTCTATCATGAAACTCATTCTCGTTCTGGCATGATTTAGACCCTTTTCATCAGAGGCTCCGTACATTATAAGCTCTCCGGAGGTAGGGAAAACCAGACCGCCCATGATTTTCATTATTGTGGTTTTACCTGCACCATTCGGACCGATAAGACCTACAATACTTCCTTTCCTGATATTAAAGGATACATCATCAAGCACATTATGCTTTCCGTACTGTTTGGTAAGATTTTTTACATCGACTATTATTTCTGACATACGATTCTCCTGTTAAAGTTTGTATAAATACGAATCAACTATTATTAATAACTTAAGAATACTATAATTCTAAATATTAAAGTTTTTCTTAAATATAAAAAAGATGCCGCAATAAAATGCAGCATCTCGTAATATTGTTCAAAATTATTAGTATTTCAGCTATTCTCCTGGTGGTTCATTGTCCAGTCGTATGGGGTCTGCTGATAAACGTAATAATTAAGCCAGTTAGTATAAAGTGTATTAGCGTGACATCTCCACGACTTTACAGGTTTTTTGTTCGGATTATCATCCGGATAATAATTAACAGGTATGTCCGGATTGATGCCTCTGCCAAGGTCTCTATGATATTCCTGATCAAGTGTAAGTGTATCATATTCCGGATGTCCGGTAATAAATATATTCTTTCCGCCATCACCAACGATGATATAAGGACCGCACTCTACCGAATCAGCCATTACTACAAGCTTCGGATTATTGCGAACAGCGGATGCATCTATTCCGGTGTATCTGGAATGTGGAGCAAGAAATGTATCATCAAAGCCTCTTACCAGCTCCTGACTCTTATGCAAGGTATGATGCTCATATATACCTGAAAGCTTCTTGGGAAGCTCATATTTTTCTATACCGTAGCGATAATAAAGCCCTGCCTGTGCTCCCCAGCAGATATGAAGAGTCGAAGTAACGTTCTTGGATGACCAGTCCATTATATCAGTCAGTTCATTCCAGTATTCAACCTCTTCAAAGTCCATCTTTTCTACAGGAGCTCCAGTAATGATCATACCATCCCATTTATGCTTTCTGACCTCTTTAAAGCTGGAGTAAAATCTTTCCAGATGTTCTCTGGAGGTATGCTTTGATTCATAAGACATAGTACGGACAAATGTTATATTTACCTGCAGCGGGGTATTGGAAAGACTTCTAAGAAGCTGCAGCTCTGTATCCTCCTTAAGAGGCATAAGATTAAGAATCAATATATCAATAGGACGTATATCCTGACTGTTGGAACGATTTTCGTCCATCACAAATATATTCTCTTCTTCCAAAATCTGTTTTACAGGAAGATTGTTGTCAATCCTTATAGGCATCAGTTTATTCCTCCATTATTTAAAAATACTATTCAAACACACCACTTTGGAACATTTCTTCTGAGATAATGGGAATCCCAAGGCTCTTTGCCTTCTTATTCTTAGAAGAATTAGAAGTAATATCATTATTTATAAGACAGGTTGTTTTAGAGCTTACAGAACCTGCCACCTTACCGCCTCTGTCTTCTATCTCCTTCTTAAGGGCATCTCTGTTGGGGTAATTATTAAGAGAGCCGGTTATAACAAAAGTCATTCCTTCAAGATCCTGCTCAGCACTTGATTCCTCTATAACAAAATCAAGCTCACCGATAAGCTTCTCTACTTCCGATCTGTTCTTCTCATCAGTAAAATATGCCACAAAGTCTTTAGCGAGTACATCACCGATCATTTCTATATTAACCAGCTCATCATACTCGGCATTCATTATTTTTTCTATATCACTATGATAATTTCTTACTACAAGCTTGGCATTTGCAACACCGAAGCCCGGTATTCCAAGTCCGTATAAAAATCCTGCCATATCAGCCTTTCTGGACTTCTCTATAGCTTTCATCAGATTATCATAAGACTTTTCGCCAAAGCCTTCAAGACCTGTTATCACATCGCGATGTTCACTCAGCTTATATATATCACTAAGTGAATGAAGTATTCCACAGCCGATAAATCTTTCTATAGTAGCCTCCGACATACCATCTATATTCATAGCATTTCTGGAAACAAAAAGCGAGAAAAGCTTAACATGCTTTGCGGGACAGTCAGGATTCGTACAGTTAAGTGTTTCCGTACCATTTTCATTTCTGATTTCAGTAAGACCACCGCAGGCAGGACACATAGTCGGAATATGAACCTTCCCTGATCTGGTCAGGTTTTCTGAAAGCTGAGGTATGATCATATTTGCTTTATATACTTTAATATGATCACCGATTCCGAGCTCCATATCCTTAACATAAGTAATATTATGGAGGCTTGCCCTGCTTACATCCGTTCCCTCCAGACTTACAGTATCAAATATCGCAACCGGATTAATAAGACCGGTTCTGGAAGGACTCCACTCTATATCACGAAGGATGGTTTCCGCCTCTTCGTCTCTCCACTTGAAAGCTATAGAATCCCTTGGGAACTTTGCTGTTGTACCAAGACTCTTTCCATAAGCCACATCTTCATAGGAAAGCACCAGCCCATCTGTAGGAAATTCATTACTACTTATCTTTTCCGAAAACCACTTAACAGTTTCAGGAAGAGACGCAGCATCAACCTTTTTATATTCAACTGTTTCAAATCCAATACTTCTCAGAAATTCGAACCTTGCTTCAAAGGAATCGCCTATTCTATCCAGCAGCTCCTGATCAGAGGGTTCCACCATAGAAAATGCATAGAACCTGACACCTCTTTCAGCCGTAATACTGCTGTCAAGCTGTCGAACCGAACCACTGCATAGATTTCTGGGATTTTTATATCTGGCATCAACATCCTCTATAGTAGAGTTGATAAGCTCAAACTGGGAATATGTAATTACAGCCTCGCCTCTTATAGTAAGACTCTTCTTATAGGGAATAGAACCGGGTATATTGACAAAGGTTCTTGCATTCGGTGTTATAACTTCACCTATCTCCCCATTACCGCGTGTAACAGCATCAACCAGCTTACCATTATCATACGAAAGCACAACCGTAAGTCCATCCATTTTCCAGGACAAAAGACCTTCCTTGTCTCCCAGCCAGCTAACCAGTGCATCAACCTCCTTGGTCTTATCAAGAGAAAGCATTCTTGCAGGATGTCTCTGTTTGGGAAGCTCACTGACAACCTCATAACCAACCTGCTGTGTAGGGCTGTTTGACAGAATAGTTCCTGTTTCCTCTTCCAGCGCCAGCAGTTCATCATAGAGCTTATCATATTCAAAGTTACTCATTATCTCAACATCTTCAGCATAGTATGCTTTGGATGCTTTATTTAGTATTTCTACCAGTTCCTTCATCCTGCTTAGCTTTTCATTATTATTCATTTCAAATCCCCATATTATAATAAACTACATCGGCATTATGAAACATATAGCTACATATCATCATTACCACTAACCATGTTTCTAAGTGTCTCTTCCTCATTCCGGGTCAGCTTTCTGTATTCTCCAACCGGAAGATTGCCAAGACCGATATTCATAACTCGTACACGTTTTAAAAATACAACTCTGTAACCAAAATATTCACACATTCGTCTTATCTGACGATTCATGCCTTCTGTTAAGATGATTCTGAAAGTATTTCTTCCCGTCCTTTTTATGCTGCATTTTTTCGTAAGCCTTTTAGCAGACTCTTCATCCTTAGGATCAATCTTTAATGGAACACCTGAACACATACCCTTTACAAAGTCATCGGTAATTTCTTTATCGACTCTGACTACATATTCCTTTTCATGATTATTACGAGCCTTCTGAATACTATTTGCCAGCTCCCCGTCATTTGTAAGTAATATCAGTCCCTGAGAATCCTTATCAAGTCTGCCGACATAATAAAGCATATCCGGATAGTCCAGCCTTCTGAATATACTATCCTTGTCCGCTTCTTTAGAAGTACATACAAGTCCTAACGGCTTATTGTAGGCAAGAATAACTCTCTGGGATGCAGGAGCAGCTACCGGCTTTCCATCATAGGTAACCACGTCCCCTTCCATCACCCTGTCCCCCATCTGGGCAACAGTACCATTAATTTTGACCTTACCAAGACTAATAGCCAGGTCAGCCTTTCTACGAGACAAAACTCCTGCCGAGCTAAGATATTTATTTATACGTATTCCTTCTTCCACTATATCTACTCTCTTTAATAACTAATAATAGTACCTGACCTAATATTAAGTCAGGTACTAAACAATACTAAATAACATATTCCGTCTTCAATCTTCTCCGTAGCCGTAACTATCATAGTAACCATAATATCCTTTACCATAGCCATAGCCTTTTTGTTTCTTTTCCACTTTATTAAGAATAGCTCCAAGAATATGACATTCACCTTGTTCCAACTGCTTTTTTACACCCTGTACCGCCTTATAGCTAATCTTATTAGATTCAATTACTATTATAGCTCCATCACAGAACTTGGCAACTATGACAGCATCTATAACAGAGCCAAGAGGCGGACAGTCAATAAGAATATAATCATATATTTCCCTGCACTCAATAAGAAGCTTTTCAAAACGACCACTGCCCAGAAGCTCTGCAGGATTTGGAGCTTTAACACCTGTTAAAATAACATCCATATTCTCTATATTGGTTGCCATGATAACATCTTCCATTTTACTTATCTGACCGGAAAGATAATGCGAAAGTCCCACAGCCTCTTTATCAACACCATATCTTGACATAACCACTGACTTACGAATATCAGCATCAATAAAAAGAACTTTCTTTCCGTCCTCAGCAAATGATCTGGCTATATTAAAGGTCACCTCTGTCTTACCTTCATTAGGAATACTGCTTGTAAATGCTATGGTCTTTATATTTTCCCCTGAGAAGCTGATATTTGTACGTATTCTTTTATATGATTCATTAATGTTAAAATCAAGTTCTGTTAAAATATCAAAATTAATCACATTTTTAGACATAGATCAGGCTCCCTTTTTTATATCATTTTTTTTAAACCGTTCTCTGCCATGAGTTTTTCTCTTGGATACACCCTCTCGAAGAGGTACATTTCCAAGTGTATTGATACCAAGATACTTTTCGATATCATCACTGGATTTGATAGTATCATCCATAAGATAAAGGACGATGATAATCGCACAGATTATAACAAACCCCAGCATAGCACCTATAGCACTATTCTTAATAAGGCTTGGTTCTGATGGAGCACTTGGAATCTGTCCATAGTCCATAATATTAGGCTTCTGAGTTTCCATTACCTCAGACATTCTCTCAGAGCTGACATTTGCAAGCTCATCTACTATTTTTTTAGCGATAAAAGCATCATGATTACTTACTGTAATTTCCAGAAAACGTGTATTAGCAGGATTATTTACAGAAATACACTTTTTCAGTTCAGCAGGAGACATTTCCAGTCCCAGATTATCAATAACATTCTGAAGTACAGGTCTGCTGGTTATGATAACTGAATAATCCTGTGTAAGCTGAGTACCCATCTGAATATCAGAAAGTGAAGTGATGCTAGTAGTCTTAGTTAGTACATATATAATAGCTGTCGATTTATAGACAGGCTTGATAAAAAGCATAGTAATACCAGAGGATATTCCAAGCCCCAAAGCTGTAAATAAAACTATGATCCAGATCTTAGAAATAAGAACCTTTAACAATTCCAGAAGATCTATCTCTATTTCATTATTTTTATTCATATCAGTTAATATACTTCCCTTCTATCATCATTTCCGCTGCTGATTCCAACATATATTCAGCATCTTCGCATTTTTTTTGTAACCAGTTTATATAATCACGTGTATAAGGTGCTCTGGAATCTGTATTATGGGCATCAGTAGCAAAAAATGTAATATACCCATTTTTAACGAGATTCCTGCACCATCTTTTATTCTCATCCAGAAATCCACCATCAATACTGGATATGTTCATCTGAAGTAAACATCCCCGGGAAATCATTTCTTCTATCCTGTCCTTCTTCCCACGAAGAGTCATATATCTTTCCACATGAGCAATAATAGGAATATATCTTGCAGATGTCAGATCATCTATAGAACGCAGGATATCACTATATACAGTATCAACATTATATTCAACGAGTACATACCTGGTATTATTCATGGTATGTATCTGATGCTCTTTGAGAAGAGTCACCACCCCGTCTTCATAATATATCTCATTACCAAGATATAAATTTATTTCAGAAAGCTGTTCATCTTCTGATAACTTCCGCTTTAATTCTTCATATTTTTCATCTAATTCTTCGTAAGTGTAAGGAATATTATTCACATAATAATGTGGTGTAAGAACAATATTTCTGATTCCTTCATCATAAGCGATACGTAACATGGCAAGAGAAGTTTCCATATCCTTAGAACCATCATCTACACCAGGAAGAATATGTGAGTGAATATCGAAAAGTCTCATAGCTTTACCATTCTTTTCCCTTCTGCAGACTTCTTGAAACGCCAACCAGTGCCATACTTATAACAGCACCAAAGGCAGATATGATACCAAGTATTTTGTTTATCCATTCCAGATGATTTATTATAAAATGATACAAAAAATCAGGTTCTATAAATACATTTTTATCTATATGCATTAAGTAGATAATTAGTATCAGAGCAAGGACAAAGAAAGTTCCTATAATAGAAGATATAGCAAGCGCACTAATACCTATATATCTTTTTGCATCCATAAAAAATGCAATAAATGAAATAAGAACTATATTTATAATAATTAAAATCGTACTAAATACAAGCGGTACCCTTATGTCGCTTTGCATCTGCCTTATATAAGGAACCAGACTGACATTTGAACTAAGCTCACTTGTCTGCAGCTTTACTATAGATGTCTGTTCCTTTAACAGGAAATCTTCGTAGGAATAAAAGTTATCCGGAGAATCAGATGCTTCGGAAATATATTTGAGATAAGCGAATCTGAAATATCCACTATCCTGAATACTTTGTACTATATGATTATTATCGAAAAATCCAATCAATAAAGCGATATTAACAAATATCAGAATAAATGAAACACTTCCGCTTACTACAATAATATATTTGGAAAACTTTCTTACCTTTTTTCTTGTATGATGTCCCTTCCTGACTTTCTTACTGCTTTTACCGGTAAATCTGAAGCATTTAAAAATCATAAGTAATATACCGGTTATAACAGAAAGTACGAAAGCTATGATGGAAACAGCAACTAGTAGTGTACCACAAACAGAAGGTATAATTCTACTATCTTTATTAAAAATATAACTGTCGTCTTCATTTTTTATAATAATACCATCATCTGACAGTATTATACTTGCATCCGTTTCAGAAGCCGCTATCTTATCAGAATGTTTATCATTTTCTTTATGTGTCTGGTTAACTTCACCAAACATTTTATCAACTTCCTGATCACTGGCATTCTTCGCGGTTTCCTTTGCAGCTTTGGAGTTTTCTTCGCTGTCTATATCATTTCCATCAGAAAGGTATTGTGACAATTCACCACTCTTTTCCATCTCAGGAATAACTTCGTCTAATTCTATGTTATTTTCTTCCTGTTCGACAACTTCATAGACATATCCAGAACTAATACCCTTTGATACATTGGCATATATATAATTGATAGCTCTGTCCGCCTGGGAAGAAGTAAGATCAACATCATCACGCTGCATATAATAATAAAGATCATTCACATAGCTGGAATATGCCTTATATATCTTTCCATTATAAGTAAATGTACCACTGGCTACTGCTATTACACGCGATTCATCGCTATTAATACTGCCCGCAAATACAACAATTCCGTTTGTACACACAAAAAGGACTGTCACGAAAGCAGTCATAAAAAAAAATAATGTTTTTACGAAAAGATGTTTCATTAAGGATTACTCCAGTTCCAGAAGTCTTTAACATAAAAGCTGCCAGGCGGCATATCCGCCCAGCAGCAAATATTAATCATATAATAATAACTTATTTATGATCTACAACAGGTGTAGAAGCTTCAACTACTCCGCTAGTCTTAAGAGATGAAACCCATGCAGCAGCAGAAAGATCACCTTCAACATAGAGTGAACCATCCTTAACATCACCCTTATATGTACCACCATTAGCTGTAAATGTAATACCATCAGCAGTAGTTGTAATATCTCTGAAAGTTACACCACCAATCTTAACATTGTAGTTATAGCTTCCGGCTGCAAGTTTGATACCATTGAAGATATTCTTAGCATCTGTATCAAGTTCAAATGATACATCAGTTGTACTTGCTGTATTAGCTATATACTCTTCAAGAGTCTTTTCTCCAACAAAGATAGCTCCATTCTTGTTTACAGCTTCCTTTGTAACGCCATCTACAGTAACGTCATGCTTAGCACCGTCTTCTGTAATAGCACCAAGGAGTGCTGAAAGATCCTTACCAGCCTGAGTCTTTGTTCCGCTTGAAAGAACAAGAGTAACTGTAGCAGTCTTGCCTGTTGCAGGTGTAAGAACTGTATAGTTAACCAGATAACCTCTGTCATCAAATGTATATTCAACGCCGTCAATCTTAACTGTCTCATTAGCAGCATACCAGCCGGATGTATCTCCATACCACCAGCCTGTTGAATCCTGTCCCCAGGAACCTACACCTGCATATGTGTTATATCCGTCAGCTCCACACCAGTAGCCTTCAATCCATTCGTTCTGAGCATAAGAACCGTCTTCAAACTGATACCACCAGCCTGCAGCATCCTTTATCCAGCCAGCACTTGTATTATCTACAAGATAACCATTGCCATCGAAAGTATATTTAACACCATCAATCCATACATCAGAATTCTTCTCATAGTAACCTGATGTATCTCCGTACCACCAGCCTGTTGAATCCTGTTTCCATGATCCAATATTCTGATACTGCCAGTAACCATTAGAACTTAACCAGCAGCCATCTACCCACTCACTATAAGCATATGAACCATCAGCATTCTGATACCACCAGCCGGTTCCATCTTCTTTCCAGGTTCCCCCGGCTGCATTTGCTGTAGTAGCAGGTGCTATACCAGCGATAGCGATTGAAGCAGCAAGTACAGTTCCCAAAAGCCTCTTCTTCATAACCATACACCTCTTTCTTATCATTTTATAATGAATATTGTAAATAAATATACAACAGAGAATATTTTATCGCATAGTACACCCATTGTCAACCACGTAAAGATGTAATTTTTGCGCATAAACGATACAATTATTCAATAAGTTCGTTATTATAGACAAATTCAATTTAAATATTATTTATCTTCTATAGTCTGATGCCATTCCTGAAGTGAATGTATATAACCAAGATGTCTCTTCTTCATATGATCAATTCCTTCAGCAGCAGCACGTCCTGCAGCAATAGTTGTGATATATGGAACCTTGGACTTAACTGCTGCCTTCCTGATATATGCATCATCGTGAACCGAATCCTTACCCGAAGGAGAGTTAATAATAAGCTGAATGTCTCCATTAGAGATAAGATCAAGAATATTAGGTCTTCCTTCATAAAGCTTCTTAACCTTTTCAGCCTTCACTCCTGCAGCAGTAATTACTTCATAGGTATTACCGGTAGCAAGAATCTTGAAGCCGTTATCAGCAAGAATCTTTGCAAC
>DGRT01000030.1 GCA_002391105.1 Lachnospiraceae bacterium UBA4381
CCCGTTATGACCACTTCGATACGACTCCAATAAAACTGGTAACAACATGCCTCAGCAGTCCGACCGCCCCAGTGAATAGGTAGTATCAGACAGATAGATGCTGTCACCCTTGTAAAATAACTAAATAATTATAACTAATGTTTTCTAAGTATTCAACATTTTTTTATACGAGGGTCCTTATAGTTCAATCAGGGATAAAATGGCGCTTCCATCTTGGTAATTGAATTACCGAGGATTCCCACTTAGGTATCCTAAAAATACTGAATGCTCGATAATGCTAATCTTAATCTTTTACTATTTATGCGTTAAAAGTATAAACAAATATTATAAGCAGGACGGCTGTGATAATCATAAATGCTATCAGCACCGTTCCTATCCCAACCTCTTTTCTCGTTTCAGCAACTGAAGCTTTGTAATCCCTGAATACCGAAAGGCTTCTCATCTTGTTCAGCACTACAGTCTGTTCGCCGGTAAGTACGCCGCTGTCATTTCCACCAAGAGCGCCGTCTCTCTTATCCAGTCCCTGAACCATGACCTCTTCATAAAATGAATCATACTCCCTGATGGTTTTTTTCAAGAACTCCTTTTCATCCTGAAATGATATAATATCATTGCTTTTTCTGTAATTCTTCATGCTGCCGCCGCTGTTTAATGCTTTATACTGACCATAAAGATTTATAAAATTCTTAATCATTCCGGGCAGTACCAGCACGTAGCTTACAAAAACCACTGCAAAGAATAATCCGTAGAGTATGACATAGAGTGCGGCAAAAAGCCCCGCCCTCACTCCAAGATGCATAAATAGCTGAAGGAGCAGGGTATAGATAACAGGTATGGCAAATACTATCAGCATCATATTGCGTGCATACTTCATATTTGCCAGCACTTCATCAGCTCTTCCTGCCAGTGATCTGAGCTGTTCCTTGTATTGATAATAATTATAATCCACCTGCTTTTTTAATGAATTAAATGAATCCAGATATCCGCCATCAGCATTTCCATCCGTTGTCTCGTAGGACGATAAACTGTTGAACTGGCTTTCATCTATATATTCTGATGGCTGAGTCAGAACCTCCGTTTCTGAAAGCTTGTACTTCATCTCGCATCTCCTGTACATATACATTTTTCGGGTGCATTTCCAGAATCTTACAATGCTGAAAACCACATCCTCCGTCTTATAATTGCTAGGACGCCTTTCTTAATTAATTGTCATTTCCCTAATAGCTGAGAAATGCTTCTGTTATTACCTTTGTCATCTGAGGCAATGCCTCTTTGGGAACAAGCTCTGAAAATGTTATACCTGCGATAGATCTGATAAGTGCATAATGCTCCAGTTTTTTCTCATACTCTTCTATTTCCTTCTCATCAGTGATGCCGGTATAGCTTCTTATGAAGATGTCCCACAGCTTTGACAGCAGTTCATTTCTGATTCCGGTATATCTCATACCGCCTTCAGGTCTTTTCATTGAAAGTAGCTTCATTATCTGATAAGAACCAAGAAGGTCAATGACAGGGTCACCCACCGATGCATCTGTCATATCTATCAGAACAAGCTCGCCATCTACCACCATTATATTTCCGGGATGAAAATCCCCGTGTATAAACGTATTCCGCTCCGGAATATCATCTATCAATTCTCGCATTTTCGTAATGAGTTCATCCGAATAATATCCGCTTCTTTCAGCAATATCCACCCAGACACCAAGTCCCATTCTCGCATCGGGAAGAACACCATCTTCAAATGCAGTTGAGTGCAGCTTTTTAAGCAGGTCAGCCATTTTAACCGCATACTCTTCGATTTTATCAGGATGTGCCGTAATAAACTGACCTAATGTGGATGCATTTATCATCTCATATATAATGCCGTATCTGTCACCGGATCTAACTAGATCAAAAGAAATGGCAGACGGAATATCATGTATAAATGCCTGCCTTGCTGCAGCCTTTTCTCTGGCTATACGTTCCAGACTGCTGGTTACCGGATTATACACCTTGATTATCCGTTCATCGTCCAGCCTATAGACACTTCCATTTGCACCTTTACCTAACAGCT
Organism: Lachnospiraceae bacterium UBA4381; assembly: GCA_002391105.1. Taxonomy (GTDB): domain Bacteria; phylum Bacillota; class Clostridia; order Lachnospirales; family Lachnospiraceae; genus Eubacterium_Q. The sequence goes on from DGRT01000030.1 coordinate 2,054, forward strand.
CCAGTCCTTCCACGCTGACTTCCCTGATTTTTTTATGAACATCTATGATGGAAGTAAATCCGGTAACATCAAATATCTCATAAATCTCCGGAGATACATCAATAACGGATACCTTATTCCATTTCTTGGAGCATTTGAGAAGCACACGAAGTCCTGCACTTGAAATGTATTCAAGTGACGCACCATCAATTATAATATCCGAATCCATGTCATACTCTGATAATGCAGTAAAGATATCTTTTTCCAGGTCAGCGGCATTGTTAGAGTCAATTCTGCCTTTTAATTCATACATTACTGTCATTTCGTTATCCTTTTTCATCGGTCCCCCGTCCTTCCATTTGGATTTTCTAATCATCATTATACAATCCGAAAGGAGTTTTGCAACTGATATCCTACCCTCTCAGCTTTACTACGGTACTATCAGCCTGGTTTGGTCTATCCGATGGGAGTTTTGCAACTGATATCATATCCTCTCGGCTTTACTACGGCACTAACAGCTTAGTCTGGTCTATCCGATGGGAGTTTTGCAACTGATGTCCTATCCTCCAGTACATCGGCTGCAGAATAACCGGACTATTGCGAAGAGCGCTTGCGTGCGACCCTTTCTAATTTGCTAAAACAGAGAGATAGACTTATATAAATCCCATAATTTGATGTATATAGAAAAACCTCTTTTCAATATAATAAATCATAACGTAAATGACATTATTTCAAAGAAAAGAGGTTAAATATATGCTTACAATATTGTTTATTGGTTTATTGATAGTGTTGGTATTCAATATTATAAAAGTTGCTATAAAGCTGACGTGGGGAATCACCAAGATAGCTTTCTCAGTAATACTATTTCCATTAGTCCTGATAGGTCTTGCACTGGCTGGATTTTTCTACGTGGCACTGGCAATCCTGATTATCGCCGGAATAATCAGCTTCTTCAGAAATCTGGCACTTAGCTAAAACATAGTGAAGTTATAAAAGGCAGGAAGCCCTCCCCTTGTTACTAGGGGATGAACTTCCTGCCAATTTTTTGTTAATTAGTGGGGACCTCCGCCGAAACCGCCACCAAAGCCACTGTCATTACCACCAAAGCTTCCGGGGCCACCCATTTCTCCTTGGTTGCCCATTCCTCCATGGTTGCCCATTCCTCCGAAGCCACCCATACCGCCTGCTGCTCCTGCACTGGTAGATATACCGCTGACTGTTATGGTATCCTCTATGTCTCCAGCCTTTATCGTATAGGTTCCATCTGTGATGTCTGCACTGGAAATCAGAACTGAGCTTGCAGTCTTATTAAGAGTATAACTCATTACCACATTTCCACTTTCATCTGTAAGGCTTACCTCTGTTCCTTCGGAAAGAGCGGTTGTAAAATTATACAGAATGCTGTACTGCTCTGATCCTGACGAGAAGCTCTCTGCCATACCTGATGAACCTGTTATAGTAACCGTTCCTCCATTTACATAACCTTCGTAGCCTGTATCAAGAGCACCATTTCCATCATTTACAGGTCCGTCAACTGTTACATTTCCACCATTTATGTAAAGATATCCATTGGAATCAAGTCCATCGCCGGATGCATTTACATATATGGTGCCACCATTTATCGTAAGAAGCGCATCCTCAACTGCGTCCATCATTCCGCCACCACCGAATTTCATCTCTCCGAAGTCCCACTCAACGCTGTCCATACTTCCGGTTGTAGATGTTCCGGTAGCATTCATTCCGTCATCGCCTGCATTTACACTTATATCGCCGCCATTTACCTCTATGGTTGCACCCTCTATTCCTTCGTTACTCTGTGTAACTACGATAACTCCATCATTTATTACAAGCTCCTTCTCAGCATGAATACCATCGTCTCCTGACGAAAGCTCGAACTCGCCATCAGCTATATAGATATAGCCCTTACCCTCTTCCTCATTATTACTCGTATGAAGAGCATCATCTCCTGATGATATCACAAAGCTTCCATCCTTTATCCGGAGTGAATCATTTGCCTTTATACCCTTTGCTGTTGCTGTAATATAGTAGCTTCCACCTGTAAACTTGACATCATCATTTCCAACTATCCCATGATTATAAGAGGCATTTATGGTAAGACTTCCGGAGCCGTTAAATGTAACATCATCCTTGCTGTAGATCACGCCATCAACATTTTCATCGCCATCTGCTGCATATGCTTCCCCTGTATCGGATAGTGTATTCTCAGTTCCATCTGCCAGTGTTATAAATGTCTTATCTGCGCTCTTAACATATATGCAGGCACTGTCTGAACAGCTTATATCTACACCATTTAATACTATCTGAACCTTTTCGGTATCGGCTGCATTTACAATTATCTGACCATCCTCAAGAGTTCCGGATATTACATATACGCCTTCAGCACTTATTGTAATGATACTTCCATCTACTTCTGCACCATTTCCCGAAACCGATGCACTGGAACCGTCAAGAGTTATCTCTATGACTTCTGACTCATCATAGGACGGATCTATATCTCTATCTGTAAATTCATCATCACTTGCAGCACCTGACGCATCATCCGAGGAAGCTGTTTCATCTCCAGATGTTTTTTCTGAAGAAGTCGTATCATCACTGCCAGTTGTCGAATCACTATCAGCTTCGGACGACTCATCTGTTTCCGCTGCTGAAACAACCGTATCTTTACCATTGGAGGCGCTATCACCTTCTGCACATCCTGACATCATGGACATCATCATTGCCGCTGTAACCAAAATACTTATCATATATAATCTACGTTTTCTCATAACCAGTTCCTCCTTTTTCTGTCTTTTCCCTCTTGGGTTTGCTTTCCCCAGCCTTTCCCGGTTCCCCATCACTGGCTTCGACAAACTTTCTGCCTTTCTTTTTTTGTTTGCTTTTATAATGCATCATAGGTTGTTACCGGTCTGCCAAGGCTGACCTCAAGATTCCCATTTCTCTTTCTGATGTCATCCATCATTTCCTTAGCCGAGACGCCCGGCTTCATCATCACATTCAGGCTTATCTTGTAGAGACTTCCCATGTTGGTTGTCTTTACCTCTTCATAGGTGTAGCTTTCCAGATAATCCCTAAATATATCATCGAATCTCGATTCAAAGTCCAGATTCTCAGGAACTGTTATCCTAAGTGTTCTCTCTTCATTTTCTCTTCCGCCAAATCCCGAAATATTAATCAGAAGATTGATACCAGATATAACTACTGAAAAGAGAACCGCTATACCGATATATCCCATACCAAGTGCAAGTCCAACTGCCATAGCTATAAATATACTTGTTATCTCCTGCCCTCTTCCCGGTGCAGATCTGAATCTTACCAGGCTAAATGCCCCTGCCACGGCAACTCCTGCACCGATATTTCCATTTACCAGAATAATCACCAGCGCTACAACTACCGGAAGAAGCACCAGTGTTACCACAAAGCTCTTCGAATATTTATTCTTTATCATATATGCTCCTGCGATTATCAGTCCGCAAACCAGAGCAGCTATAAGGATTTCACAGAATCCTATCGGTGTAAAACTTCCATTTGTAAGAATTGTATTAAATAAAGTATTAAGCATAAACCATCTCTCCTTTCCTTCTGTTACCTTTGTTCCCTTTAATATATTCCGATACAAGCAGCGGAGCCGCCTCACTCTGGCTCATTTCTATCAGACTATTTGCTGCCTGCTTAATGTATTCGATATATCCTCTTCCGTACTTTGATATTGAAACCGGAAATATCCCCAGTTCACTCATCCTTCTGCTAAGCTCCATCGGGAAAGCGTCCGGTATCTTTATCTCCATGAGATGCTGACCTGTCTCTATAACCTTGGCTCCATCCGACCCATGCTTCAGATCCAGATCACTTGTCCTCCAGGTAATATTCGTATCAAAGGTTATTCTGAAGTCAGGATCTATGGTTCCCGCCATCGCTATCCTGTCATAGCCTATAACCATTGCCGGTCTGATTCCTCTGTAATACTCCAGCAGTTCATCTATCTCTCCGGTTACCTGAGATACTTCATCAGCTCCCAGCGTCCTCTCACCTGACAGATATTCGACTGCCGATCTATATGTAGAGGCAACTCTTCTCTTATATACGATGCCTTTATATTTCTTTTTTATCTCTATAAAAGCCTGTGTGCTGTCCTCTGTATCACCATAGGTTCTAAGTCTCAGTTTTTCTTTATAAACCGGCTTATCAAGAGATGTTCTGATAAGCTGGAAGCTCGGCGTGTCATAATATATATTGTTGATTCTTGTTTTTCCATAGCTGTCCACCTTTGCATATTTTTTCAGTTCGGGAAGGAGCAGCCTGTACTGCTGATCACTCAGTAGATATTTTATTTCCTTTCTCTCAAATGTCTGTTCCTTACTCATACAGGTCACTCCCTTCATAATTATCTTCTAACTTTCTGTTTATGTTTCCATTAAACCTTCAGTTAAACCCTGACTGATTTTGTGAAAAAGTATCCGGTTGGCAAAACCGTTTTTCTTTGTATGCACCTAATATACATATGCAAGCTGAAATAAACCTTAAAGTTTAAAAATTTTTTCATAAAAAAAGAGAGACTAATGATTTCTCATCAATCTCTCTACCATCACAATGTGACAAGGGGACAGGCACCTTGTCACATACTTCGTCGTGATGCTTTGTGCCTGTCTTAATGTGACAAGGTGCCTGTCCCCCTGTCACATTCTCCATTTATTACCTGTTTAACATACTCTACTGATTTTCCAACACGTTCTGCTATATCTTCAACAGAATATCCCACTATATTGAAAGCCCTGATCATGCCCTTTATTTCGCCTCTTGCTTCTCCGCGCGCCTCGCCTCTTGCTTCGCCACGTGCCTCTATTGCATCCATCCACGCTTCGCCCATAGTTTTTCTTCCCTCCTTTACACTGGATTCCACTATCTTCCAATTATCAGTAAATCTTACATCTCCGGTAACTGCCTGAAGTAACTTCAACACTTCATCAACATGTTTAGGCAATTTATCCGGAAATCTAAATTTTTTCTTCTTACGACAGCATACAAAGTAGTCTGCAACAATCCCAAAATCACTTTTAAATAATCTTACCTGCTCATCAGTCAGAAATGCAACATCAAATACATTGATATGATAATCACTCACAAATGGTGCCAACTCATCCGGAACCTTGATACAGCTTAGAAGATTAGTCCTCTTCCACCTCGTCATAGAAAAGTTTAGCACGAATGATACAACAGGGAAATAGTAATCCTGTTTAGCACCTGTCTTTTCACATATCAACTGTTCGCGATAATTTGCTCCGTCATATCCTATTATTCTAATTGGCATATTTTTTTCAAGCCGAGTCTGATTCTCCAAGCCGATTTTAGAAAAAATTATGCTTCGATTTTTCCATTTCTTACCAATATCTCTTTCTTCCTCATGAATAATTCCATTTTCAATTTTATACTGACTTTTAGGCAGAAAGTCCTCCAGATCATCCGGCTTTATTACTTCTCTTCCATCGAAAGCAAGAACATTAATAATATCAGCAAAAACATCATTATATTCTTCTAGCAGCTTTTCGGTAATGTCCTTTTCATTTCCCATTCATACACTCCTTTCTGGTTATTTCCGAATAATAATTATCACTTTTCATTCAAGATAAGTATCAGAAAAAGCCAGCAGTTCTATGTCCCACGAAACAGGATAGCCCTAAACGTTTTAAGAAGTGCAAATGCCATGACCTTATTAAGTTGTAAAGACATACGTTTCCTTTCCGCCTCATTGAAACGTGTACCTTAATTGTAAAGTTTGGGAAATAATAAATCAAGACAGATTTCTGAATGTGACAAGGGGACAGGCACCTTGTCACATGTTAATTAAAAAACAAGATGACCGTAATTACTTACAGCCACCCTGTCTGAGTTAACGAGTTATTTACTTTGTTGCACCACAAGAGCATTCATAGTGACCTACTTCGTCATGATGCTTTGTGCCTGTCTTCACCTTCTCAGTACCAACCTGTACCTTCTCAGTTCCGACCTGTACCTTCTCAGTTCCGACCTGTACCTGTTCGGTATCATATTCCCATACGCATGAATAATTAAGAGCAAAATAGCCCGCAGCAGCCTGATAATCATCAGTTAGATAGCTTCCACTTACTGTCGCAGCACCCACCCCCGCAAATAATGCTTTTATAACAATTCCTTTTCTCATTATCTCCTTATCTGTGTAATGTGAAAATGTGACAAAGTGCCTGTCCCCTTGTCACCACAGCTTTAGTAGAACAGTCCGCCATCTATGCATCCGTCATCGGGATTGCTTGGAGCTACATAGGTCGGTGCGGGTGCCTGTGTTGCAGCCTGAGTAGCCGCTTCTGTCACAGCTTGTGTAGTTGCTTCCGTTGTTGCTTCTGTGGTTGCCTCTGTTGTTGCTTCGGTTGTTGTCTCTGTTGTAGCTTTGGTTGTTGCTTCTGCGGTCGCCTCAGTAGTAGCTTTAGTTGTTGCTTCTGTGGTTGCCTCTGTAGTTACTTCAGTTTTCGTTTCTGTAGCAGCCTCATCCTCGATTTCTATCTTCTGTCCCTCGCCACCTTCTACATCAACAGAGATGGATTTGCTATCTGAATCGCTTTCGACCTGTGAGGTATTTCCACAGCCGGAGGCTCCAAATAACATACAACCTGCAAATAACATAATAATTGTCTTTTTAATAATCTTTCTCATCTACTCGCCCTTCTATATTCGTCTCTAGTAACTTATCGTACAAAGTTATTATCCTGCTCCGCTCGACTATATTTTCTTTCCAATATATTATAGTACCAACTAATTCATCCTGTAATTAATTGTAGTAGCTACCAGTTCATTCTGTGATTAATTGCAGTACCTACCAGTTCATCCTGTAATTAATTGTAGTGCCTACCAGTTCATTCTGTGATTAATTGCAGTACCTACCAGTTCATCCTGTAATTAATTGTAGTAGCTACCAGTTCATCCTATGATTAATTGTAGTACCTACTAATCCATCCTACCATTTCATCCTGTAATTAATTGCAGTACCTACCATTTCATCCTGTATTTAATTGCAGTACTTACCATTTCATCCTGTATTTAATTATAGTACCTACTAATTCATTCTGTGATAATTTACATACACCCAGGTTCCGGGCTTTCCATAATGGAATCTAAATGCGTCTCTGCTATACTGCATAGTCAGATTCGGATCATAAACCCACGTTCCATCCGGTTCATCGATTTCAACCCAGGAATGTGTTCCCTGACTTCCGCCTCCTAAAGCTATATTTCCGGCTATCTGATGTGGATCATATCCGAGTACAAGCGCCAGTTCATAGAAGCAGGCCGCCATTACATAACAATTTCCTGAACCATTGCTGAAGCCATGATTTGCAAGCGCTGCACTGCCCCAGTCCTCAGTATATGTATATTTGCCCTCATAGGATAATGAAGTCGCATAGCTATATGCTCCCCTTAGAGTCCCACCATAAGACTCTACTATATCTCTTGCCTGAGAGGTTGCAGAATTACTGATACCATTAATAGTTATATACCAGCCATCCACATAAGTATCATGAGCCATGGCACCGGGAGTTCCCTGTTCCTTATCATCATCTGTATAGAAATAATAATAATTCTCAGAACCCGGAATATTCATCCAGCCCTTATACGGGACTCCATTCATGTAGTAGTACCATTCGCCAGCCTTCATAACCCAGCCATCAGCTATCTCTTCACCAGTTTCCGAATCTGTCCATTTCCCAGTTTCATCCAGATAATATCCATCTATCCACGTATCCTTGGCTGCTGCACCACTAGCCTGAAGATAGTAGTAGGTTCCATAATAGTTGAGCCAGCCAGTCATCACATATCCATCATTATCAAAATAGTAGTCTTCTCCATCTACTGTGTACCACTGATGATAAGGATATGTACCATCTTCAAATCTGTACCAGTACCTTCCGTTCTGCTGCTTCCAGCCCGGCATGTTTGTAGTATCGATCCAGACTCCATCAGCATTTACGTAATCACCGCCGATATATGTATCTCTTGCAAGTACACCGCTCTGATAAAAGTAGTAATGATATCCGTTTATAGTCTGCCAGCCTGTAACAGCATAACCGCTTCCATTGAAATAGTAATATTCGCCGTCTATTTCTCTCCATTCATTTGAAGGATAGTAGCCGCTGGCATCCTCATACCACCATCCTCCATAGTCCTGATTCCAGCCGGTTGCAGCCTCAGCATTTATTCCTGACAGGATAAATGCGCCACCCATAACCACTCCAGTCAGAAGCGCAGTTAACACTGATTTTATTCCTCTGTTTTTATTGATATTTCGAGTTTCGCTATACAATCGTCTCATTACTCCTCCTTTTCATATTACAGACATCAGTATTTCCCTATTTCTAGTTTTCAAAACGTATTTCTTTCCTAATCCATAAACCAAATAGAAATGCCTACCATATATTTCCGCCTTGACGAGTTTCCAAAACTTATTTCTTTCCTTATTTTAAACCAGATAGAAATAGCTACCCTATATTTCCGCCTTGACGGGTTTTCAAAACATATTTCTTTCCTCTTTCATAAACCCGTCTATACATTTAGCTTCAGGTATATGCTCTTTTAATATTCCTAAATGGACCTTTTCCATCCGGATTCTTCCGTATATTCCTGTCCGCTATATAAACCTTCTAATCTCCGGTATGCTGTGCAGTATCAGGCAAATGATCCAGCTCACTACAAATATTCCCAAAGCCAGCAGCGCTACCACCCAGCAGCCATATTTAAACGGGCTAAAGGTTTCTATACTGTTTATAATAATTATAAATACATAATGTACGAGATATATTCCAAGAGTAACCGAATCTACAGATAGCATCAGCTTACTCAAAAGCCCATCTTTCACCGGCTCTTCATTATCTTGCACCGATTCTTCAATATCTTTTACCGGTTCTTCATTATCTTTTACCGGCTCTTCATTATCCTTCCCGGCTCCGGTGCTAAGGGCTATTCCATATATTCCTACCGCCTGAACGATAGTAACAATACCGGAATACCTTGACAGCATATAAAAAAGATATTCATTTTTATGAACCATCGAATACGGAGTAATAATCAGTTCCAGTATCGTCCCCGCTACCGCCATTACCCACAAAAGCCATAGCGGAATACGAATCTTCCTGTTATATAACGCATATCCAATAAAAAGGTAAAATGGATATATCGTATAGAATAGCAGGTAGAAACCGCTCCCTTTCCCACTGAGCAGACCTATCTCAGGAAGTAAAACCTGGAATACCAGCAGTATCAGAAGTAGGTATATATAATCCCTGTCCTCAAAAGCCTTTACCAGCTTCCTGAGTATGGGAAGCATTACATAAATAGCTACCAGCAGATACAGATACCAGAGCACTCTCCATTTATTTCCTGAAAATGCCCCAAGAATCCATTCTTTAAGTGTAGTCATCGACCACACCTCTTGTCCCAGAATTACGTTCAATACGTCATAGATAGCATTAAATGCCAGAAGAAGTACCAGTACCCTCAGCACATATTTTGAATATAGCTTCTTCAGACTTATTTCCCTTTTCTCCTCCAGCAGCAAAGCACCACTGATCATGACAAATACAGGCACAGCCCACATCATTTCATTTCTCACGATCATGGAGATAATCTTATCTGTGCCACGTATGTTATCATTCTCTGATATATATTGAAATGTATGAAGAAATACTATGGATAAGGCACCCAATGCCCTAAGATATGAAAATGTATTATTTCTTTTCGTCATATTATATAACTATTATGATCTTTCAATCATCCGACATGTCTTTTACCCGATCAGATATCAAAATGAGTCCCTTAATATCCCCGTCAGATATCAAAATGAGTCCCTTGACTTCCCTGTCAGGCTTCTATTATGATTTTAAGCCTCTGCTATATCAAATATGAAAATGGTACTACATGCTTATTATCACATCATAGTACCATTTACTACTTCATATTATGATGCGGGCGGCGGAAGTAGTACCTCCTAACACCCTATGATATACGGACTACGCCGTTTCTCTCAAAACCTGTGATATACTAACTACGTCGTTTCTCTCAAAACCTGTGATATACGGACCACGCCGTTTCTCTCAAAACCTGTGAATACCTCCGAAGAAGATACTCATACCCCGGACTACTAGTACATCGATTCTTTAGTAACAGGAACAAATGCTTACCGGCTTAACCTGATAGCACAGCTCCAATAGTCTCAGCACAGCCTGCCACACCTACGTTTTTGAAACCACATTCTCCGGCAGACATTCTCAGCATCAGACCGGTTATTTTGCGAACGTTGTACTTGTAACTTCGTAATGCCCGGCTTTACTGATATATAACAATCTTTGTACCACTTGGCACATTATAATATATCCATTTAGCATTCTCTATCTCCAGACGAATACATCCGTGAGAGATAGTAACTCCCATCCTGCCATCAATTATGTCAGCAGGATTCTGACTTCCGGGTGAATAACCAACAGAATGAATCAGATAATTGCCCTGAATCTGTGAAGCGTACCAGCAGGAATAACCCTTGTCTTCACCAAAGCTCATCTGCTTGATACCCATATTGAACTCACCATTAGGAGTGCTTGCACCATCAGACATAGGATAGTCCTTATACAGACTCCAGTTTCCTTTGCTTCCTGTATATACATACAGCCTGTAATTCGATCTGTCTATCATTATAAGATAGTTGGTTGAGCTTGAATATCCCTGAGCCTTGATAGAAGTATTATCAACCATACCACCAGACTCGCCCATATCATAATGATGACCATTGACATAGATTACACCTGTAGCCATAGAGCCATCTTCATACAGATAATACCAGTATCCGCTGATACTCTTCCAGCCTGTCTGCATAGCTCCGTCATCATTCATATAGTACCAGTAACCATCGATCTCTGTCCAACCAGTCTGCATGACACCGTCATAGTCCATGTAGTACCAGGTTCCGCCGCTGTTATACCAGCCGGTAAAAAGGATTCCCTGATTCCAGAAGAAATACCAGTCTCCATCAATCTTCTGCCATCCATCAACCATGTAACCTTCGGAATCAAAGTAGTACCACTCTCCGCCTATCATTTCCCAGCCGATAGAATAGCTGCCATCCGGCTTCAGATACCACCAGCCTGATGCACTTTCCATCCACTGACCAGATCTGGACTCTGTCGTTACCTCTGCAGCGGCGCCATCAGTACCGTCCGCTTCCTCTGCATATACAGCACCGGCAGGTAGTACAGCAAGCATTAGTATTAATGCAAGAATACCGATAACCGGCTTGCAAAGCATTTTTAAGTTTTTGCAATTTTTTCTCAACATAAATGTCACCCTTTAGTTTAAAATATGTTAACAATTCTAACACAAATAGCTTGTTCAATGCAACTAACACAAACTCACGAAAAATACTATATCAAAAATACAGCTATATTTCTATACAAAATTATAATTAATCAGCTTCTGTACTCAGGAAATCCATTTCCCTTTAATATCCCCCGCACCTCCAAACGCAGACATTACTTTTCTCGATCAGCTCAAAATACTCTCCTGATTCCACTCAGGCTTCAATTTTCTCGTTCAGCTTAGAATACTCTCCTGACTCCACGCAAGCTTTACTTTTCACAGTCAGCTCAGAATACTCTCATAATCCCACGCAGGCTACAAAGTTTTCTCAATAGTTGTCCAATACTTGATCATCGAATTACCGTCAAGATCTTCACCCTTCAGATTAACATTTTTCAGCTCATACTTATTGCTGCCTGCTTCTTTTACAAAGGTAAGAACTGTCGGAACATTATCTTCATTTGTAGCTCCCAGATTATCTACAAATATTGTCCCTGTCCCGGTGAGTACCAGCATACTTCCACTTTTATCCATAGTCGCCTCTGCTTCCGAAAGAGTGAATCTTCTTCTGAGCTTCAGTCCAATATGCTGACCATTATCCAGAGTCTGATCATAGAGCGAAACTATCTCATGTCTTGTATGTTCACTTTCGAGAAAAAGCGCCTGACCATAGCTGTTATATGCTCTTCCCGCATTTACGCCAACCATGATAAATGCTATTACAGTCAGAACACTTACCGCTATGCCGATACCATTTCCTGCCAAAATCCTATTACGGCATATAGGGTAAAGCGCCCCCAGAAATATGGCAAACATGAAAAGCGATATCTTCTTCTCTCCAAGGTTATATGCAAGTATTGCATCAAATATTATATATGCCTCCAGAATTATGAGAAAGACCGGAAGATTATGCAGAGAGACCAGTATATCCACTCCCGGTCTGATGCAGCTTACAGCCAGAAATACAACCACCAGAACGAATATAGCGTACATAATATATTCAGACACCTTGAGAAACCTTGCATTACGATTCCTGATATCCTGCTTAGTAGGGGCAAGTATCTCAGCCATCTGCTCCTTTGATACTTTAAAGGAATTCTTCTCTATATCTTCTCCCCACTCATTAATCGCAGTACCGGCATAACCGGTATTTGTACCACTTCTAGAATAATCATCACTATATCTTCTATGAGCCTCATCTATAGTGGATGATGGATCAGCAAAATAATCCGAATTGACCAGCTTCCCGGTTCCAGGCTCCTGAACCGGCTCTTTCTTAAGTTCCATTCTATTACTACCTCCATCGGACTGTCATCAGGCTACAGTATATCATAAAAAGGCTGCCATGTTTATAGAATAAACATCAGCAGCCTGGTTTGTAACGCCGAAATAACTTATCGGAACAAGAGGAAGGTCCTGCAAAGCGAGAACTTACTTCCCTTCATAATTATTCTTCATAAGCGTTATTTACAAAAACAGGATCCTCTTCAAATATATCATTATTACTTACCCATGTAAGAGTATCTTTCTGTATAGTAATTGTTCCTGAAAGATTCTTTGCAAGTGGAGTAGTCGTTGTTTTGTCACTGGACTGATATACGGCTCTTACCTTATAAGCGTTCTCATACTTCAGATTACCATCCTTATCGAAGGTACCTGAAAATGTCCACTCATAGTATTCCTTTATATCCTTCTTGGCATCAGCCTCTGATACCTCTCTTGGCCAGGATATTTCAACTGCATAGCTTCCGTCATTATTCTTCTTTATAGCCATATATGCAGAGCCATTCTTCTTCTCAGTGTAAGTACCACTGTAATCTATTCCAGCTTCTGTAGATGTATCTTCAGAAGTTTTTTCCTTTTCAAACTTAGTATCCTTAGCTATATTTTCCTTCTTGTCATCCCATGTAAGGACACCGTCCTTGATTGTTATGGAACCGGTCATATCCTTATAAATGGTTTCTGATGTTGAGGACTCATCTGCCGCAAATGTAACCTTTGCTTTCTTTCCGTCTTTATAAGTTAATGTACCATTTGCATCAAAGGATCCCGTAAATGACCAGGTGTTCATTTCTGATGCGCTTGAGGACCATTCAACACTTATTGTGTAATCATCATAGTTCTTGTTAACCTTTTCAACTGTGATAACACCTCTTCCACTAACTGTCTCAACGTACTTTCCTGAATAATCAATCCTCTGGGCATTTTCTACCCATACTCCATCCTTATCAAGATAGTAGTCACCAACCCACTGATTTGTAGCAGCGTATCCATCTTTATTGAAATAGTAATACTTGCCATCAATCTTAAGCCACTGACTTACAGGATACCAGCCTGAAGCATCTGTGTACCACTTGCCGGTCTTGTTGCTTGCCCACTTACCGCCCTTGAAATTAGAGTTGTAAGCACCATCGGAGCCAAGCCAGTAACCTTCTCTGTAGCCTGAATAATCCATGTAACCGCTGGCGTCAAAATAGTACCAGTGACCATTAATCTCCAGCCACTTGCTCTTTGCATAGGTGTTATCTGAATAACTGTACCACCAGCCCTTTTCATCCTCTTTCCAGGTTCCTGTCACTGCATTGGCAACGCCGGAAGCAGAAAAAATGATTGCTGCCGAAAGAGCTGCAGTTGTAACTAACTTAAACAAACCCTTGAACTTCATATAATCCGTTCCCTCCTTATAAGAATTAGAATTATGAAATTATTACTGTGCAATTATACTGCCTGCACTTTCCTTCAAATATACCATTGCAGAGTTAATATGTCTAGTACACCGATAAATAATTAACCGTTCCAACCGCCTGCCTAAGTCTCCGGGCATGTAGGATAAGCGCCTCGACATAGCCGGCTTCAAGTCTCATTAACCTGCATCACTTAAACTTCATATTTATAACAGTTATCTCACTATTCGTTCCGACTCTCAGTGGCGGGCCATAATATCCGACCCCAGCCGTTACAAATGTATCTATATCATAAAGCCTCTTATAGCCGTAGCCATTTTCATTAAAAAATGGAACCACCAGATTTCCGGGAAACATCTGCCCATTATGGGTATGTCCACTAAGCACTACATCTGCGCCAGACTCAGACAGCTCCTTATATTCCACAGGCTCATGCTGAATCACAATAACAGGCTTTGTCTTATCAACATCACGCAGCAGTTCGCCTGCATTCATCCTGTTTGCTGTGCCATCTCCTGCCTTATCCGCATCAATTCTTCCCGTCAGAACGATCTCATTTCCGGCTATTTCTACACTTTCATCATAAAGCATATTGAAGCCTGCGTCGGTAAAAAACTGTTCCATTTCAGAGGTTCTGAAAGCCTCTGAAACAGGCGATATAGCAAAGCCTCCAAACAGGTTCTCATCTACGTCATGATTTCCACATACTGCATACACTCCGTACTTCGCATGCATTTTGCTGAGCGCTTCCGAATATTTCTCAGGATTCTTAAGCCCCTCGAAATTACTTGTAAATATATCTCCTGCTACCACTATCACATCCGCATCACAGGAGTTAACCTTATCCACCATCTTCTCAGTTGTACTGAGCCTCGAATTCACACTTAGATGCAGGTCTGCAATCAGCACCACCTTAAGCTCCCCGGTACTGTCTGTCTGCTTATCAACCGTAAGCTCATAATTTACGATTCGCGGCGACTGAGCATGCAGAAGACCATAGACTGTAATGACCAGCGCCAGTGCAAAGGATACATGAAGCGCATGCTTCAGAAGTCTATGTTCATTATCCCGTCTGAGCTTGCTGGCGAGTATCAGAAACAGGGTGATAAATATAACAAGACCGGAATAGTACATAAAAAAGCCCAACCATATATTCCCTATCGCCATGCAGGAATACTTAAAGCCGGACTTTGGAAGAAATGCCCCCAGTACCGGAAGCAGACCAAGTCCTATATATACAATGATCCTGTATAGTCTGGTCCGCCTTCCGATTCGGGCATAAAAGTTGTTTTTTACTATTACATATTCTGTAAGAATCGACATTAATGTCTGAATAACCACATATAACATCAGAAGTATATTTCCGAACATTTATATACGCCTCTCAAAATATAAGTGTCTGCTCAGGTCATACAGACATGACCCGGGCAGCTACAAATATGATTGTTAGTTCGGATAAGTCACATATGCCAGATCCTTGTAAAACTCAAGACCCTCTACAGTTTCTCCGGTGGAATTAGGTATATGTATCTTACCATCTTTTATTTCCATACCCTTTTCATCATCAAATACATAATATGCATAAACATGACCATTCTGATAGCTAAGAACCGCCGAGCAACCGGAATACTTCTTCTTTGTGCTCTTGAAAACGGCAAGGCATTCCTCCTGACCATCCCCATTCAGATCCCCCCAGGTTGTATAATTAAGTGATAAATTACTATATTTGTTAAGCTTACCCTTTTTCATCATATCATTAAAGCTAATCAGTCCTACATTCTCCCTATCATCAAAGGAATAAGTAAAGGAAAGATATACATCACCATTATTATCTATAACATTCTGAATTGCAGCCCTTGCAGTTTCATTATCTGCCGCCGAACCGGTTGTGATTTTGTCCAGACCATATGAAACTATTGGCAGTATGTTATTAAGATTTACTCCCGTCAGGTACTCAGCTCCTGCGTAAAAATCAGTTGGTTTTTTGTATTCTGCTGAATAATCAATCTCTCCCTCTGAATATATCCCTGTACTTTCAAAAGCACCATTTGAATACGTCATCATACTAATATTTGAGTATCCCATGTGTGCCCACCAGGATATCATTCCGCCACCGGGAACTGAATAATAGCTGACATGTCCACCGCCAACTCCACTAATTTCCTTAGCAACTCCATTTTCATAGCAATATGCGACAGTGTTATATGCTGCTTCGCAATCACCATATTTTATAAAGAGTTCAGGTGTCCCATCAGAATCTACATCATATATAAAATATGAATCCGCTTCCTGATCAGTACCGTAAGAACCTCCACCATTTTCCTTTGCATCTGCCAGCTTGTTAATATATGCTGTCTGCCAGCCTGCACCCTTCTCTGACGAATAGACATATGTCAGTCCGCCTGTATTTCCATCTGCAAGATCATCTCTGGCTTCTACCTTATTTGCCTGCCAGGCACCGTCTGCTCCGAGATAGCATCCATCTATCCACTCATTTGAAGCCATGTAACCGCTGTCTTTAAAATAATAATATGAGCCGTCTATCTTGAGCCAAGTACTTACAGGATACCAGCCTGAGGCATCTGTGTACCACCAGCCAGTATCATTGCTTGCCCAGTATCCACCTGAGTATGCAGTATTCCAGGAACCATCTGCTCCAAGCCAGCAGCCTTCTCTATAGCCTGAATAGTCCATATAGCCGCTATTATCAAAGTAGTACCAGTATCCATCAATCTGTTCCCACTTATTATAAGCATAACCACCTTCGCTATAGCTGTAGTACCAGCCTGTTGCATCACTTCCCCAGAAACCTGAAGCTGCAAATGCCGGCATCCCCTGCAGGGAAAGTGCAGCCGCAATTCCCGCACATACTACCTTTTTAACAATTCCCTTTCTCATTTTGTTAACCTCCCCACTACTTATGATAAAGCATTGTTGCTATTTTTACCTCTGCAAAGCAATCGAGGACTATTATGTGCCATATCTGCTTCGCAGAACGCATCCCTCGCTTTGCTCGGGATCCTCGATTGCAAAGCAATCGAGGACTATTATATCATATTTTGTTTTTTGTGTATCATTTTTTGGTGATTATTCAGATTATACAATCGCTGAATCCCCCTTCCCTTTGAAAACTCCCACTCAGTGAAATGCAGGCTTTATATTTATAAATAAATACATAAAAAAATCCTTACAAACATGCTGTTCATAAGGGTTTTACAGGGAGTGTGCCGATAGCCGAAAGATATTCGCGGAATCTAAAATTCTCTTCTTTTATATACTCCGATAAGTGCTGCTCCTACGCCCCCCATTAAGCTGTAGAAAGCTCCGGATAGTATCTTGCCTTCCGTAAAATGTGTCACCCCAACCAGTACCATTACTACCGCAAATAAAAATAGCAATAAATATATCGCTACTTCAACTATTCTCTTTGATAAAACTGATTCATACACATCGTTCTTTACTAATACTTCATCCATACCTTTATCCTCACACTAATATCACCAAAAGGCTTATCTTTATCTGATGAAGTTAGTTTAAACCATAAACCTTAAGATAATCTTAATATGAAGTAAATTGTTTATTATTTGTCGTGAAATGTACTATATTTTCCACTCCAATAGAGGCAGAAATGAACCATCCAGTTTTACATTTTCCAGATAGCATGATATTTGTTGCTCTTTTTGTTGTAGATAATAATATATACTTTGCATATTACAGAATTAATAAAGATAAGATTAAGGCGCTTCAGAAAAGTAAGGAAGCAGCAAATATTGAAGAAGAAAAGCTTCAGACAGAGGCTAAGAATAAAGCGCCTATGGTCTGAAGGTCTTCGATTTAGATATAACACACAGTCAACAACATTCGACAACTTGACAGTAATAAGAGAAATTGTTATTTATCACAAATCTGAGCGAAGCGAAAGCGATGACTACAGAAACGGTTATAAGACTAAGCGTGTTAATTCCAGCTTCGGAAGTCTTGATATCCAGGTTCCACAGGATAGAAATTCTACATTTGAACCGCAGGTAGTAAAGAAAAGGCAGAAGGATATCTCAGAAATTGATCAGAAGATTATCTCCATGTATGCCAAAGGAATGACCACAAGACAGATATCCGATACACTTTATGATATTTATGGATTTGAGGCCTCAGAAGGCTTTATTTCTGATGTTACTGATAAGGTGCTACCTCAGATTGAAGAATGGCAGCATAGATCTTTAGAAGAAGTCTATCCGGTTATCTTCATAGATGCGATTCATTATTCCGTTCGTGATAATGGAGTAATCCGAAAACTGGCTGCTTATGTTATTCTTGGCATCAATTGTACGGGACATAAGGAAGTTCTTACTATTCAGGTTGGCGAAAATGAAAGTGCTAAATACTGGCTCTCTGTACTGAATGAGTTAAAAAATCGAGGAGTTAAAGACATCATGATTGTCTGTGCTGATGGGCTTTCAGGAATCAAAGAGGCTATAGCTACCGCCTTTCCTAATACTGAATATCAGAGATGCCTGGTTCATCAAGTTCGTAACACTCTCAAATATGTTCCTGACAAGGATAGAAAGGCCTTCGCTAAAGATCTTAAGACTATCTATAATGCTTCGACCGAAGAAGAAGGACGGAAGGCTCTAGATAAAGTAACAGAAAAATGGGAAGAAAAATATCCTCGCGCGATGAAACGCTGGTACGATAACTGGGATGCAATCTGTCCGATTTTCAAGTTCTCATCAGAGGTAAGAACTGTCATCTATACTACCAACGCCATCGAAAGTCTCAATGCCACTTATCGCAAGCTGAACCGTTATAACACGCCAACTTCAGCCCGACAAACTCGAATTTATCAATTAATCCATTCTATTATTTCCTTCTCCGACTTTTCAAAATAAGATAAGTTCGCCTTGCGAAACTTACCGAAGATCCCATACATCAGTCCGATAAATGGAATC
>DGRT01000152.1 GCA_002391105.1 Lachnospiraceae bacterium UBA4381
CGTCATCATAGTCATCGTCATCATCCTCCTGATTATACTTTGATGGACGAGCAGGCTGACTGTATTCTTCTTCCTCTTCATCATAATCATCCACATAGTCTGCGCCAAATCCGGTCTGAGGAGTTCCATTTATAAGATTGATACTGGTCTCAACCTCATTAAGATTAGTATCAAGTGTATATACACCATTTTCAAGACTATCAATAAGTGTACGATAGTTTTCTTTTTCAGAATCAAGAGTTGACTGAAGAAAATTCTTGATATCAGCTATCTTCTGCTTTGTATAAAGCATAGCACTGAGACGAACCTCCTTAGCCTCTGCCTCTGCTTCTGAAACCATTCTCTCAGCCTCGGCTCTTGCTGATTCAAGAATCTCATTGGAACGGGCATTAGCCAGCTCTGTAATATGACTCTGCTCAACAAGACGGTTAGCCTCATTTACAGATTCGGATATAATAGCATCTGAACGGGTTCTTGCCGAAGCAAGGATAGCTTCCTTGTTTCTCATAACCTTCTTACATCTTTCTATCTCGCTAGGCATTCTGAGCTTAAGTTCATTAAGCATACGATCAAGTTCATCTTTAGGAACAATAATCTTATTCTGTGACAGAGGCTGGAACTTACAGCCCTGGATAAATACCTCTATCTCCTCGATCATTTCATCAATACCCTTCTTGCCCATTTTATACATCCTCCTGTAATTATATCTTATACTTTTCTTTTATAAGCTCTGCTACCATATCAGGTACAAAACCTTTTACAGACCTTCCATAACTTGCAAACTCTC
Organism: Lachnospiraceae bacterium UBA4381; assembly: GCA_002391105.1. Lineage (GTDB taxonomy): Bacteria > Bacillota > Clostridia > Lachnospirales > Lachnospiraceae > Eubacterium_Q. Next base: position 788 of record DGRT01000152.1, read on the forward strand.
TTACCATAGAAGAGCTGATAAATGAATACTTAGGATCTGTAGCCATAAACAGAGTATCAATATCAGGTGCAACTGTATGATTGCCCTGCGCCATTGACAGCTCAACACCAGCATCAGTTATTTCCCTGAGACCTCTGATTATAACATTTATATCATGTTCTCTCGCAAAATCAACCAGTAGTCCACCATATGAAGCAACTACAACATTATCATATTCCGAGACAACATCACATATCATATTAACACGTTCGTCCAAAGAAAACAACGGAGTTTTTTTAGCTGAATTATTAAGTACGCAAACATAAACCTTATCAAATATACTTGCAGACCTGCTAATAATATTAAGATGTCCCAGCGTAATAGGATCAAAGCTGCCCGGATAAACCACTGAATTCATCTAATTCTCCTTACTGCATAAAAATACATGCTTATTAGTTTTATAATTCTTGATCTTGTATATCATAAAAGGAGTTTCGGCGATGTAACTCATATCCTCTTCGAGCCTCGCTTCTATAATGATAATATAATCAGGATTTGAAAATTTCTTGGTGCTGAGAACCTCTATAGCTTCTCTTTCCAGTCCCTGCCCATAAGGCGGATCCATGAAAATGATATCAAAATCAATCTTTGGAAGTTTTCTCAGATAAGACACAGCTTCTGAACGAACTATTTCAGCCTCGTTTTCAAACTTTGTAAACTTAATATTCTGTTTTATAATTTCCTGAGCCTGCCTGTTGTTTTCCACAAGAACCGCATGACGGGCACCTCTTGAAAGCGCCTCTATTGCTATACCACCACTTCCGGAAAAAAGATCCAGAAAAATAGAATCCGGCACTTCTCTCTGTATGGTATTAAAAAGTGTTTCTTTATATCTGTCATTGGTTGGTCTCGTTATATCCCCCTGAAGGGCTTTAAGAGGCAGACTTCTTCTTGATCCGGCTATTACTCTCATAACATTCCTACTATATCATATTAGTTTATGTTCGGCAAGAATTGATAGAATCCTTTTGAACATTATATTATATTTACTCTGAAAGACGATTTTTTAACCATATGCCTGCATCAGACAGATCGTCCTCCTCCCATCCGCTTAGCTTATCGCAGGAGGAATCGATAAGTGCCGAGGTTTCGTCCTTGTTACAGAGACTCCAGGCGGCATAGGATAGATTGTATTCATCTATCATTTCAGACCAGTCATCAGCAGAATCATAATCTATCCCACCATTACCTGACGCATCACATATACTGAATTCCGATATGAATACGCATAGACCGTTACTACGTGCTTTCTTAACCTTATCTCTGATATTTTCCTTGTGAGTAGCAGCATAAAAATGCGTAGTATAGGCAATATTCGTCTGTCCCTCTATAGGGTCCTCAGAGGCAATATCTACATCCTGAGACCAGGTAGGAGAACCAACAAGTATGATGGCATCCTTATCATTTGCTCTGATTACAGGGATTACATTCTCTGCATATTCCTTTACATCTGACCAGGTTGTACTTCCGTTAGGTTCATTACATATCTCATATAATACATTTTCATAATCTGCATACTTTGCAGACATTTCATCAAAGAATGCTATTGCTTCATCTTCATTTATCTGTGGGTTATTATCACTTAATATATGCCAGTCAATTATTACATACATGCCCAGCTCTGTTGCGTACTCAACACCATTTTCCACCAGCTTTTTAAGCTCGGACTTATCTCCATCCTGACAGTATCCACCGGATTCTGCCGTATACATGGCAAGTCTGATAAGATTCGCACCCCAGTCATCACGAAGAGTCTGGAAAGCATCCTTATTAACATAGTCAGGGAACCAGGCTATACCGTGAGTGCTGACACCCTTAAGCTGATATTTTTTACCGGCTTTATCTACTATATCAGTACCATCTACTGAAAGCTTGCCATGATTAGCAAGAGGTGTACCCTTTTCTTCTGCAGGCTTTTCTTTCTTGGAAGCCTCCTTTTCCTCTGCCGACTGAGTCGTTGGCTCTTCCTTAACTATATTAACAACTTCTCCGTCATTATAAACTACAGCCGTTTTGTCACCTGAACCATCATCTTCTGAGTCGAATTTTATCTGGAAGCCAATATTTATAGATGAATTTGCAGCAATAGTTTTATTATAATCTACCGATGTAACCAGAAGCTCATCACCATCTATTTCAAATTCACCGTTCCAGCCGTTGATATCGTCATCAGCTCCGGAAAAGCCAGATACTCTTACCTCCCAGTCTCCCAGATCCTCTTTTGATTTGTTATATACATTAAGATCGTACTGGAATACATATTTTTTTCCATCCTTCCAGTTGTTGGATGAGCTGATGGTTGCATATACAGCTTTTTTAGTACCATCGGGATTCTTATCCGGAGATACCTTAGTATCTTCTTTTTTATCTTCTTTACTATCTTCTTTGCTATCTTCTGTAGCTTCTTTTTCGTCTGATATTTCCTTTTCTTCAGAGTCTGAAACAGCAGATGCTTCATCATTAGTTTCACTGTCATCCGTTTTTTCTGTCGTTACTGCAGAAGAAGTATCTTCAGTTTTCTGCTGTTTCCCCTTATCAGCTACAATATATATAATAAGACCCAGAATTATTAATGCCATAACAATAATAGTTATGATCAGCCCTTTTTTATTTGTCATAATTAGTATCCTCTTAAACCAGCATTATAGTGTAATAGACGTCCCAAGACTGTCTCCATACTCCAGCGAAATATCCTGTGCCAGCCGGAGCATATCAGCATGCTTATATATATCAGCAACAGAGAAGTCCATATCCCCGCTCTGTCTTATACCAAAGAAATCGCCGGGACCTCTAAGCTTCAGGTCCTCAGATGCAATATAGAAGCCATCATTTGATTTATTGAGGACATTCAGCCTCTCCATAGATTCTTCGGTTTTCTTTATATTCATAAATACGCAGTAGCTCTGTGCATCGCCTCTTCCAACTCGTCCTCTAAGCTGGTGCAGTTGAGCCAGACCAAAGCGTTCAGCATTTTCTATGATCATCAAAGTAGCATTAGGATTATTGATACCAACCTCTATAACAGTTGTCGAAACAAGTACATCGATTTCCTTCTGCAAAAAACGGTGCATTATCTCATTTTTCTCTGCCTCCTTCATCTTGCCATGAAGATAGGCAATTCTTATATTCTGACCAACTCTTTCTGTTAATGCTTCTGAGTAATTAATAACATTTTCTGCATCAAGTGTTTCGCTCTCTTCAACCATTGGACAGATAACATATACCTGATGACCTTCTCTTACCTGCTTACGGATAAATGCATCCGCAGCCGGTCTGTATTCAGTACCAACTACGCAGTTCAGTATCTCCTTTCGGTTGGCAGGAAGCTCCTTAATTACAGATATATCCATATCAGCATACAGGATAATAGCCAGAGTCCTTGGAATAGGCGTTGCACTCATTATCATAACATGAGGACTGTTTCCCTTTTCCGACAGCTTCTCTCTCTGCTTTACACCAAATCTGTGCTGCTCGTCAGTTACCACCAGTCCAAGATTCTTAAACTCCGTTGCATCCTGAATAATGGCATGAGTACCGATAACTATATCTGCTTTTCCATTTCTAAGCTCCTCATATACAGCTCTTTTTTCCTTTGCCGTCATGGAACCGGTCAGAAGCCTTACTGTAAGCTTATACGGCTTCAGCATAGAAGCTACATCCTCAAAATGCTGCCGGGCAAGAACCTCCGTCGGCACCATAAGTGCTCCCTGATATCCGGAAAGACTATTCATCAGAAGAGCTATAACTGCAACCACTGTCTTTCCACAGCCTACATCTCCCTGTATAAGACGGTTCATAACATGATCAGAGCTCATATCATTTACTATATCCTGAACGGCACTCTTCTGACCATCAGTCAGACTAAACTTTAGACCTGCTATAAAGCCGTCCTTTTTTACTACAGCTTCATTTGTTATTACGTGTGAATTAGGTTCGGTAAAGGTTTTCTCCCTAAGGGCTCTAATACGAATAAGAAACTCCAGAAATTCATCAAAGGCTATTCTTTTAAGAGCCTCTCTAAGTGTAGCTTCATTTTTAGGAAAATGTACCTCCATGAGAGCATCAGATCTTTTGACCAGCCCTTTCTCAGCCAGTACCTCATCACTCAGATAGTCAGGAATCGCGGATATAACCTCACGAACATTCTGAACGGCTCTTGTTATGGAACCATTTGTTATTCCTGCTTTAAGAGAATATATAGGCTGCATGGTACTGAGCATCTTCTGATAATTAAACTGAGTAAACAGCTCCGGCATTTCCATCACTCTCATAGAACCGCTTATCTTAACAGTTCCATAGAATACATAGCTCTCACCTTTTTTTAGCTGATTTCTGAGATAGCCCTTGTTAAACCATACCATTCTGATACTGCCTGTAGCGTCAGAGGCTGAAAGTGATGTAATCTCATATCGCTTTCCGCGTCTGGACTCTACATAGGTAACTATCTGACAAAACACAGCAACCCTGTCCCCCTCAGAAGTCTCTCTGACGGGAACAGGATCGGTATAGGTTTTATATGTTCTGGGATAATAGGTGATAAGATCCTTCACAGTCACTATTCCAAGCTT